>CACZOT010000300.1 GCA_902782795.1 uncultured Eubacteriales bacterium
CCGCGCAGTACTGGGGCAAGAAGGACACGGAGCGCATCCGTACCATCGTCTCCATCGGCCTGCGCGTCGCGGCGCTGGTGGGGCTGATCATCACGGCCCTGTGCGTGGGCTTCGCCGAGCCCATCTCGCGCTTTTTCACCAAGGACGAGGCCGTGGTTGCCGCGGCGGCGGAGTATCTGCGCCTCGTGGCCGTGGGCTACGTCTTCTTCTGCGTGAGCCAGACGCTCATCGCCGCCATGCGCTCGGTGGAGACGGTGCGCATCGGCATGGTGGTCTCGCTGATCTCCCTGGTGGTGAACATCGCCTCGAACTGGACGCTCATCTTCGGCAAGCTGGGCTTTCCCGCCCTGGGCATCCGGGGCGCGGCCATCGCCACGGTGCTCTCGCGCTTTACGGAGATGGTGGTGATGATGGTCTACGTCGGCCGCGTGGACAGGCGCCTGGGCATGCGCGCTGGCGATCTCGTCCGGCGCGGCGGCCCCCTCACGCGAGATTTCCTGCGCTACGGAGCTCCGCTGGTGGCGGGGGAGATCGTCTGGAGCGTGAACATGATGATGAACAGCCGCATCCTCGGTCAGTACGGGGCGGCGGTCATCACCGCCGCGAGCGTGGCCAACAACATGAACGCCATGGCTTACATCTTCATCAGCGGCATGGCCTCCGCCGTGGGCGTGATCACGGGTAAGACCGTGGGCGCTGGCCGCACGGAGCTCATGAAGGAATACGCGCGCACGACCGAGGCGATCTTCCTGTGCCTCGGCGTTCTGATGGGCCTGCTCCTCACGGCGCTGAACCGCCCCTTCGTATCCCTGTACGGCGGCATCAGCCCGGAAGCCGCGGCCCAGAGCCGCCTGTTTATCCGCGTGCTGTCCGTCACCATCATCGGCACCTGCTACCAGATGCCCTGCCTCTTCGGACTGGTCAAGAGCGGCGGCGATATCTCCTTTGTCTTCAAGAACGATACCATCTTCGTCTTCGGCGTGGTGCTGCCCTCGGCCCTGATCGCCGCCCATCTCGGCGCGCCCGCTTGGGTGACGTTCGCCTGCCTCAAGTGCGACCAGGTGCTCAAGTGCGTCGTGGCGTTCTTCAAGATCCGCCGCTGGGATTGGATGAAAAAGCTCACCCGAGAGAACGCGTAAACCCGCGGACGGGGAATACGCCAGAGACTTCGCCCCTGGACCCCGCCAGGGCCTTCCGGCCGCCCTTCACGGGGAACAATCAAAACGAGCCCCGGTACCCTGCGCAAGGATACCGGGGCTCGTTATTGTTGAAGTCTCCAATATGGGCCGCTTAAGGGACGATGTTCCTCAGGCGGGGGCGCGGGGGGAAAGCCCCCTTCCGGAGCGCCGGCGTTTATCCGGCGACCTCCGTCACGGACGCGGCGAGCTTTTCCGCGAGGGGCAGGAAACCTTCGAAATCGGACTCCTCGCAGCTGAAGTGCATGATATACACGCGCCCTTTCTGCTTTTTGGTGGCCTTGGTATAGCCCGCGTAGACGATGCCGCGGATGTAGTTGTTGCCCTGGATGGCGAGGTAGGTCACGCTCATGCCGGTGGAGCCCACGAAGCCGACCGTGGCGGTGCCCTCCAGCTTGTACTCGTTGTAGCCGGAGAGGGCGTTGACGAGGAAATCGCCCATATGCGCCTTGAGCTTTTTGCTGGTGGGCTTGTTCTCGGTGTACTGGAAGGACGTCACGGCCACGCGGGCGGCCACGTCGCCCTCGTCCACGGGCTCGACCATGGTGATCACGTCCGTGGAGGGAGAACTCTTCCAGCCCTGCGGGTAGGCGAACTTCACCTTGAGCGTGGCGTTGGTGATGGATTCATACGTGTAGGGATCCGGCTCCTCCGGTTCCTCCTGCGGGTCGGGCTCGTCCGGGTCCGCGGGCTCCTCGGGCTGATCGGCGTCCAGAGAGGGGTCGATCTGCGCGTCCTCGCCGGGGAAGGGCTCGTCCGCGGAGACAGGATCGGCTGTCGGCTCCGGAGCGGGGGCCTGGGTCGGCGCGGCGGAGACGAAGCCTTCGGCATAGACCGCCTCGCGCGGCGGCTCGGGCGTAGGCTCGGCGGGAGCGGTCGGCTCAGGCGGAAGGGAATCGGTCCGCTTGCAGGCCGTGCATCCGAAGCAGAGGATGAGCGCGAGAAGCACTGCGAGGAAACGTTTCATGGGGCAGGGGCTCCCTTCTGTGTTCTTGGCGGTCGATCCCGGCGGGCGGCTCCGCGCTCGATAGTGGAAAGCCGAGCCGCGAGGTCAATCCCGGTGGGCGGCGCGGGCGGCCTCGCGTTCGCGCAGCTCCACGCGG
>CACZOT010000301.1 GCA_902782795.1 uncultured Eubacteriales bacterium
GAACTGCTCCCATTGCTCGGGCGTGAAGGGCGAGAAATAGTTATCCATGGAGACCGTGTGCGTCTCCGCGCCCATGGCGTCCAGGCGCGCCTCGAGCATTTCAGCGGAGGTGGTCTTGCCCGAACCGCTCGGCCCGGAGAGGAGGATTACGGCGCGTTCGTCGGCGTGGGAGAAGATATCCCGGGCGATCTCGTCGATCGCGGCGGCGTACTGCTGGTCCGCGCGGAGCATCGCCGGTGCGCCTTCACGGGCGGCGGCGTTGATGCGTTCCACCGAAATGGTGCGTTTTTTCATCGATCAGTTTCCTCCGATCTTCTTTTTCCAGCGCCGGGCGAGCTCCTCCAGGGCATCGGCCAGAGCCTCGATCTGGCGGTTGCCGGCGTCGCGCGCCTCTGTGACGAGGGCCGCGAGCGCCTCGGCGGCAGCGTTCAGGCGGCGCAGAGCCTTTTCGCGCGGGGCTTCCCGGCGATCCGCCGCCTCGGAAAGCCTTCTGGCCGGAGCCTGGTATTCCCATTTCTCCGCGGCCAGGTCGTACACCGCGCCGCTGAAGGGGATCTCCGCTGCGCAGCCGCGTTCGCGGAGCTTACCGGCCAGTGCAGCCGCGGGGCCGTCCTCGGAATGGTTGACGAACACGGTCGCGGGTTTCTCGGCCATGGCGTCCACCCAGGCGAGCAGACCCGCCTGGTCCGCGTGGCCGCTCACGCCCGGCAGCAGCGCCATTTCAGCGCGCACGGCGATCTCCTCGCCGAAGAGGCGCACCTTCTTCGCGCCTTCGTACAGATCCCGTCCCAGCGTGCCCACGGCCTGATAGCCCACGAAGAGCACCAGACTTTCCGGCCGCCAGAGGTTGTACTTGAGGTGATGGCGGACACGGCCCGCGTCGCACATTCCTCCCGCGGAGATGATCACCTTGGGCGTGGGATCGGTGTTGAGGAGCTTGGATTCCTCGGTGGTCACGAAGGTGTGCAATCCTGGAAAGACGAGCGGGTTCTCGCCGCGGGCCATGACGGCGCGGGCGTCCTCGTCCAGACAGGCCGGGTCGCACTGGAGGAAGACCGCCGTGGCCTCGTTGGCCAGGGGGCTGTCCAGATAGACGGGGAAGCCGTCGTGCCCGACGACGAGTCCGCGCTCCTTGATCTCCCGGATGAAATAGAGGATCTCCTGGGTGCGGCCCACGGCAAACGAGGGGATGATCACGTTGCCGCCGCGGTCCAGGGTCTTTTGCAAAAGCGAGGCCAGGGCCAAGACGGTGTCAGCGTCGGAGCGCTCGTGGAGGCGGTCTCCATAGGTGGCCTCAAGGACGAGATATGGCGCGCCGGAGACGGGCTGCGGATCTCGGATGATGGGCTGGTTCGTATTGCCCACGTCCCCGCTGAAGAGGATATGCCGCGTCGTGGCTCCTTCTGACAGCCAAATCTCCACCGCGGCGCTTCCGAGCAGGTGGCCCACGTCGTGGAAGCAGACGGCGAACCCCTCCTCCACGCGGGCCTCCCGGCCGTAATCCATGGGGCGGAAGAGGGAAAGAACGCCCTCGGCGTCCTCCAGGGTATATAGGGGCTCGACAGCCGCCTTCCCCGCGCGCTTGCCCTTGCGGTTCTTGTATTCCGCCTCGCTCTCCTGGATGTGGGCGCTGTCCCGCAGCATGATCTCGCACAGGGAGCAGGTCTCGCGGGTGGCGTAGACCGCGCCGCGGAAGCCTTCTTTATACAGCCGCGGCAAAAGGCCCGAATGGTCGATGTGAGCGTGGGTCAGGAACACGCAGGAGAGCTCCCCCGCCGCCACGGGCATGGGGGCGTTTTCGTAGAGGTCTCTGCCCTGCTCCATGCCGCAATCCACCAGGGCGTATTTTCCTCCCGCCTCCAGCAGCGTGCGGCTGCCTGTCACCTCATGGTTCGCGCCAAGGAATATGATCTTCATCGCGAATAGCTCCGTTTCTAACATGTAGAGGGCGTTTTTTACGCCTTCTGAACGTATTGTAAAATGTCGGTCCCAGGCTGTCAACAAACGGCGCGCAACCTTCACAATATGTTCATTTCCTTGCCCGAGGCTTAAATA
>CACZOT010000302.1 GCA_902782795.1 uncultured Eubacteriales bacterium
GCGCGCACGTCCTCGGGCAGGCGCCAGAGGCGGTAGCCGTCCTCCCAGGGAACGATCTGGGCGACGTTGTGGAAATCGATATTCTGGAAGACCATGCGGCATCGCGTCCTTTCCGGAAAGCTGCTCTTATTATCACACATGGAAAGCGCCCTGACAAGTGGAACGCCCAAAACGACGTTTCGGCGCGTTTCCCTTGCCCCCGCCCGTCCTTTTTGCTAAGGTACAATCGCTGGAAAAGAATTCCGGGGAAGACCATGAAGGAGGGAACGCCATGCTCACCAAAGTGCTTTCGCTGCTTTTCGCGCTGCTGCTTTCTCTCACATTTGGAACGGTGGGGACCGACGCGCCCGTCCGCGAAGACAAGCCCTTCCTTTCCGTCGCGGAGGAGGATCTCCTGCCCGGCGAGGCGGGGTACGCTTTTCCCGGCCTCAAGTGGGGCTGCTCCCCGGAAGAGGCCGCAGAGGCGCTGGGGATCGACCTCGGTGCGCCGGAGGAGAGCGAATTTCCCGAGCTCGGCTTCACCCGGCGGACGTATTCCGAGCCTGCGGCCCGCCTGTCTTTCTTCGGCCTGACCTCCACGCGGCTGGATTTCGAATTCCGCGACGGCGGCCTCTGGTGCGTGGACGCGACGTGGGCCCCGCATGAAGACGTCTCCGGGGAATTCGCGCGGGTTTGCGCCGAATTGACCGGGATCCTCGGCGAGGCGGACCAGAGCGCCTCCCGCGAGGGGCGGTTCTGCGGGCAGACGCGCCGCTGGATCGCCGATTGCGCGGAGGGGCTCGTATCCGTGTTCGCGCTGCAGATGGACGGCAGGGACGGGGAGTACACCGTGCTGCATGTGGGGTGGATGCTCGCCGACCCGGAAAGGCTGATATCCGATTGACCCGCGTCTTCCTGGACGGCCCGCGCTTGCGAAAACGCGGGCCGTTGACGCTTCTTGCAGGTGCGTGCTATAATGCGGAAAAACCGCAGGGAGGGCACGGACATATGCAGTATCGCGCGCTGGGAAACACCGGCTTTCAGGTATCCGCCGTGAGCTACGGCGGTATCGTCTCCTCGAAGCATTTCGGCGGGGCGGTCATGCCCGGAGACGGGCAGGCGGCCTCGGACAGGTGCGTCTCCTGGGCGATCGGGCAGGGCGTGAACTATTTCGACGTCGCCCCTTCCTACGGCGACGCCGAGGACCTGCTCGGCAATTCCCTGCGGCCCTACCGCAAGGACGTCTACCTCGCCTGCAAGACCGGCGAGAGGCTGCGTGCGGCGGCGGAGAGGGAGATGCGCTCCTCGCTGAAAAAGCTCCACACCGATCATTTCGACGTGTACCAGATGCACGCCCTCTCCACCATGGAGGATATCGACCTCGCCTTCGGGCCGGGCGGCGTGATGGAGCTCATGCGCGAGATGAAGGAAAAGGGCCTGACGCGCAAGCTCGGTTTCACCGCCCACAGCGAGAAGGTCGCCCTGCGCGCCCTGGAGCTTTACGATTTCGACACCGTGCTCTTCCCCTTCAACTGGCACATGCACATGGCCCACGGCATGGGCGCGGCGCTCCTTCGCGTGGAAAAGGAAAAGGGCGTGGGCGTTTTGTGCATGAAGTCCATGATCGAGCGGGCCTGGGACGACGCGGAGCGCTTCACTTCGAAGTACCCCAAATCCTGGTGCAGGCCCATCGACGCCGACGGCGACAGGGAGCTTCTGCTCGCGGCGCTCAAGTACGTGGTGCGCCTGGGCGTGGATACCATCGTGCCGCCGGGTAACTTCGACCATTTCCGCTTCGCCGTGGAGCACATCGGCCAGGCCCTCTCCGAGCCCATGACCGAGCGCGAGGAGGCCCTCCTCGCCGGGCGGCTGGTGGAGGTCGCAGACCGGCCGTTCTTCGGCCCGGATTGCTACGGCGTCTGAGAGGAGCGTGCGCAGATGGAACCGATCCGCCTTGTGCCGGTCTCGGAGGAATACGCCGGGGCCATCGCCGAATACGCCGCCCAGTTTCCGGCCGAACGCATGCGCGTGACCCTCAAGCCGGACCGCATCCCTGGGCTGGACGGCCTGGAGGAGTGCGCGGACGTGCGCTCCTGGCTTGGGTCCTGCGCAGAAATGGCTGGGAAGATCAGCTGGTTCCTCTCCGTGCGGGAGCGGGACGGCAAAGTCGTCGGCGCGCTTGTTTTGCGCCACAGCCTTGAATATGACGACGACGATCCCGAGTTCGCCTCGCACTTCGGCTATTCCATCCGTCCGGACGAGCAAAGGAAGGGTTACGCCAAAGAGCAGCTGCGCCTCGGGCTTGAGGAGGCGCGCAAGCTGGGGCTGACATCGGTGCGCCTGGTCTGTCGGGATCTCAACATCGGCAGCGGGCGGACCATCCGCTCCTGCGGCGGGGTGTATCTCGATTCCATCACCGGCGAGGAGTCCGGAATGCGCATCGACCGGTACGATATCGCGCTGTAGCCGGGGGGGAGACGCCGAAGGGGGCCGGGGGCGTTACCCCTGGACCCCGCTTAAAGGCCCAAGGCCCCTTAAGAATCCCTTCTTAGGGGGTCTGGAAGACATAGATAAAGCTGTTCTCTCCAAAAGAAAAATGCTCCGGTATCCTGACGCCAAGATACCGGAGCTTTATTTATTCTTTCCCTAATTGAGGGGTCCAGGGGGAATCAATCCCCCTGGCGGGAGTGCAGAGGGCAGAGCCCTCCGCCGGAGGTCCAGGAGGCGGAGCCTCCTGGCAGGGCGCAGTGGCCGCAAGTCCAGGCCCCCCGGCGCGCGCCTACTGCTCCCGCACGTTGGCGGCGTGCTCGGCCTTGATGGCGGCGAGCAGGGCGGGATCCTCGATGAGCTCGAGGGCGGTGAGGGCGAGGGCCTTCGCGCCCAGGGCGATGGAGGCCAATCCTTTCTCGGAGCAGGCGGCGTCGCGATAGGCCTCGGTGTGGTGGGGGATATAGGCGTCGGTGATGCTGACGCTCGGCTGGATGGTGGGCACGACCTGCGAGATGTTGCCCACGTCGCTCGAGCCCATGGGCGCGGCCTCCTCCTCGGTCGAGAGCTTTTCGCCGAGGGATTCCATGCACCTGCGGAACACCTCGTCGAACGAGGGCGTGAGCACGGTGTTCTCCACGCGGTTCTGGTAGGGCCGCATGGATCCCGTCGCGCCGGTCATGGCCGCGGCGCCCTCGACGATGCGCTCGACCTTGTTGTACACGTCGTCCAGCACGGGCGCGGTGGCGGCGCGCAGGTAGAACTTGGCTTTGGCATAGTCCGGCACGATGTTGGGGGCGTCGCCGCCGTTTACGATGATGCCGTGGATGCGCACGTCGTCGGTCAGATGCTGGCGCAGGGCGTTGATGCCGTTGTAGGTGAGGATGAGCGCGTCCAGGGCGTTGATGCCCTTCTCGGGCGCGGCGGCGGCGTGGGCGGAGCGGCCGTGGAACTCGATATCCACCGGCGCGCAGCCCAGGGTCTTTTTGGTGAGCTCGTGTTTGTGGGCGCCGGGATGGGCGCACAGGGCGGCGTCCACGTCCCGGAGGAAGCCCTCGCGCACGAAGGAGCCCTTGGCGCTGCCGTTTTCGCCGCCCTCCTCGCCGGGGGTGCCGTAGACGCGCACCTCGCCGCCGACCTCGTCGATGACCTGCTTCAGGCAGGAGGCAGCCAGCGCGGAGGTGGCCCCGAAGATGTTGTGGCCGCAGGCGTGGCCGAGGCCGATGAGGGCGTCGTACTCGGCGAGGAACACGAGGACCGGGCCGGGCTTGCCGCTTGCGTAGCGTGCGTCGAAGCCGGTGCGGTGCCCGGCGACGTCCGTCCGCACGGTGAAGCCCTCTTTCTCCAGCTGGCGGGAGAGGGTCTCGCAGGCGAAGAATTCGTAATTGCTGACCTCCGGCTTTCCGTGGATCTCCAGGGCGATCTGCCGGTAGACGGGAAGCTGCTTGTCCGCATAGGCGATGATGGTGTCGCGGCGGGACATATCGATCACGTTCCTTTCGGGGGAAGCGCCTGTCAGTGGCGGCGCTGGATGAGGGCGCGGTTGGTCGTGCGCTTGGCCAGGAGGTTGCCGATGGTCTGCAGGGCGAACACCACCAGCAGCAGCGCCACCACGCACACGTTGACGATATCCTGGTGGTTCTGGTTCTGGCCGTAGTTGATGGCGAAGGAGCCGATGCCGCCCGCTCCGACGGCTCCGGCCATGGTGGTCAGGCCGATGAGGCTGATGGCCGTCACCGTGGTGACGCGGATGAGCGCGGGCACGGCCTCGTGCAGGTACACGCGGAAGATCAGGCCCAGAAGGCCCGAGCCCATGCTGCGCGCGGCCTCGACCTTGCCGGGCTCCACGCCGCTCAGGGCGACTTCCACCTGGCGGGTGTAGAAGGGCACCGTGCCGGCGACGAGCGGCAGGATCGCGCCGCGCACGCCGATGGCCGTGCCGACCACCTTGCGCGTCAGGGGGATGAGGAAGATCAGAAGGATGATGAAGGGGATGGAGCGCAGCACGTTCACCAGGGCGTTGGTGAGCTGGTAGAGGATCGGGTTGCGGGCGATGCCGCCCTTGCGCGTCACCACCAGTAGCACGCCCAGCACCAGGCCGATGACGAAGGCGATGGCGCCAGCCTTGCAGAACATCTCAAAGGTGGCCGAGCAGCTGGTGAGAAAGCGGTCGAAATAGTTGTACAGATTGGGCGTGTAGCGTTCAATGATCCCCATCGCGCAGCACCTCCACCGTCACATGATTCTCGTCCAGGAAGCGGAGACCTCCCTTGAGGTCCTCCTTTTTGCCGCTGACAACGCCGATCAGCCCGCCGATGGGCCCGCCCTGCAGGTATTCCACGTTGGCGAGCACAATGCTGAAATCCAGGCCGAATTCCCGCGCCGCGCGCGTGACGATGGCTTCGCCGACGCACTCCTTGCGGAAGATGAGCTTGACCAGCTTCTGGCCCGGGCCGATCTCCACCAGGGGGGATTGCTCCTCCAGCAGCCGGTCGATCTTGCCCAGGGGGGAGGAGGAATCCACGAAGCGGCGGGTGATGCCCGTCTGCGGATGCGCGAAGATCTCGTAAACGCTGCCCTCCTCGACCACGCGGCCATCCTCCATGACGGCGACGCGGTCGCACACGGCCTTGATGACCGCCATCTCGTGGGTGATGAGGACGATGGTCAGGCCCAGTTTGCGGTTCAGGTCCTTGAGCAGGGCGAGGATGGACTCCGTGGCGTCCGGGTCCAGGGCGCTGGTGGCCTCGTCGGAGAGGAGCACGCGCGGGTTGTTCGCCAGGGCGCGGGCGATGGCCACGCGCTGCTTCTGGCCGCCGGAGAGCTGCGCCGGGTAGACGTTCACCTTGTCGCGCAGGTCGACCAGGTCCAGCAGCTCGTACACCCTCTCCCGGACGGCCCCGGCCTTCATGCCGGAATACTTGAGCGGGTAGGCGATGTTCTCGTAGACCGTGGAACGGTCCAGGAGGTTGAAATGCTGGAAGATCATGCCGATGCCGCTGCGCAGGGCGCACAGCTGCCTCTCGCCGATGCGGCGAAGGCCGCCCTGATCCCGGCGGAAGATGCGGCCGTTTTGCAGGACGATCTGGTCGGCGCCGATCCGGATCTCGCCGCCGTCGGGCACCTCCAGGAGGTTCAGGCAGCGCACCAGCGTGGATTTGCCCGCGCCGGAATATCCGATGATGCCGTAGACCTGGCCGTCCGCGATGGAAAGGCTGACGTTCTGCACAGCGCGCACGTCGCCGGTCTTTAAATGGAAGGTCTTGGAAAGGTTCTGGATCTCGATCACGCTCACACGCTCCAAATCGTTGCTTTTTCGCGGGAAGGGGCGGCGCTCCGGAGGGAGCGCCGCCCCTGATGCGGGTGCGGTTTACTTGGCGCCGGCGGCGTCCTTGAGGGCCTCGATGGATTCATAATTGTAGGAGTAGAGGGTCAGCGGGGCGCTGAGGGTATCGCCGATGATGGCCAGGTCGTAGCCGTTGGTCTCGCAGTCCTTGCTGAGATAAGCCTTGTGCTGGAAGGAGTTCAGGTCGATCTCGCCGGAATTGAGGGCCTCGTTGGGCAGGTTGTAGGCGTCGAAGGTGACCAGCTCCAGGTAGATGCCGGCGTCCTTCTCGTCGAGGATGCGCTGCACGACGGCCCACTGATCGTTGTCGGAGCCGCACACGCCGATCTTCACGACGGTCTTGCCGGCCTTGTCGGAGGTGTAGCGCACGTATTCCTTGACGTTGTCGGGCGTGATGGTGAACTCGGCTTCGGCGTCGTACTCGAAGCAGGGCTGGAAGCGATTCTCGTAGTTGACGAGGAGGAACTCGGCGACCAGCTGGGTCTGATAGGCCTCGACGATGGTCTTGTAGGTCTCGTTGTCTGCGTCGGCCGTGCGGGCGACGATGATGTTCACGTAGGGGTTGACATCGCTGGGCAGCTGCTCCTCGGTGATGAGGCCGTCGCGCTCAGGGTTGAGGCCGACCGTCTGCGCGTAAGTGCCGTTGATGGCGGAGGCGGCGAAGTCCGCGAGGGTGGCGGGCAGGGTATTGGCCTGGGTGGGAACGATCTCGATGTCGTAGAGGTATTCGGTCACGTCCGCCAGCTCGGGGGTATAGCCCGCTTCAGGCCTCACGGTGATGAACCCGGCCTTCTCCAGGAGCTTGATGCCGCGGGAGAGGTTCGTGCTGTCGTCCGGGATGCCGATCTGCAGCGTGGCGGCGGAGGCGGAGGCAATGGAGAGGACCAGGACCAGGGCGATGGCGAAGAGCTTCGTGAAAGTGCGCTTCATGGTGTTTTCTCCTTTACAAATCGTTTTTTGGAATGTGCCTTGGAGGACGCTTGCCGGGGCGGAGGTGGCGCGGCATTCGGTCGCACACGCCGCCGATGGGGGTCTTCCGCATGATCGATCGCTCCCTTCCAGCATAAAAACAGGAGGCCGGCTGCGCGCCGCCCTCCTAAGGCTTGTATCCGGAACGACCGGTCAGTCTCGGCTGCAGACGCACGCAAAGGCGGGGCACATGTACATGCACATGCCCATACGCATCATCATGCAGCGCACGCGATTTTCCATTGCGTTCGTCTCCTTCCCTCAAGGATTGTGCACAGTATAGCAAACGATTCCGCCAAATGCAACAGGATATTTCGGATTTAACCAAACTCTAACATTCATCCTCACAGGCGGAGGCGTCGTAGGCGTCCAGGAAATGGCGCTTCTCGCCGTGGGTTTTGTAGGCGATCACGGTATCCAGGCAGACGTTTTCCATGCTGCGGAAGATGTTCTGCTCCACGGCCGGGTTGGTCTTTTTCAGCTCCCGGATGAGGCGCTTGGTCTCGGCGCGCTTGGAACGGCTCTCCGTGCCCTCGAGGGAGCAGGTGTCCGTGAAGCGGCAGGCGCACTGGAGGAAGCGCAGGCCGTTGTAATCCCGCCAGGCCTTGATGTCCGCCTCGCGCACGAGATACAGCGGCCGGATCAGCTCCATGCCGGGAAAATTGGTGGAATGGAGCTTGGGCATCATGGTCTGGACCTGGCCGCCCCAGAGCATGCCCATGAGGGTGGTCTCGATCACGTCGTCGAAGTGGTGCCCCAGGGCGATCTTGTTGCAGCCCATCTCCTGGGCGAAGCGATAGAGGTGCCCGCGCCGCATGCGAGCGCACAGGTAGCAGGGGTTCTTTTCCACATGGTAGACCGAATCGAAGATCTGTGATTCCCGGATGACCACGGGCACGCCCAGGAGCCGCGCGTTCTCCTCGATGAGGGCGCGGTTGGGCGGGGCGTAGCCGGGATCCATGACCAGAAACCGCACCTCGAAGGGGAACTTGTTGTGGCGCTGGAGCTCCTGGAAGAGCTTGGCCATAAGCATGGAATCCTTGCCGCCGGAGATGCAGACGGCCACGCGGTCTCCGGGCAGGACGAGCGCGTATTCCCGGACTGCCTTGGTGAAGGCGGAAAAGACGCGCTTGTGGAACTTTTTGCGGATGCTCTCCTCGACCTGGCGCTGCACCTCGCCGGCCTCGGCGCGCCGCATGCGCTCCAGGAGCCAGCCGTTGTAGCCGTCCTGGAGGCTCCAGGCGTCGTAGCCCGCGTCGCGCAGGTCGTCCGCGGCGGCCTGGCTGAACTCGCCCCGGCGGCAGTAGAGGACGACGCGCTTGTCCCGGCGCAGGCGGGGATCCTCGAGGAGGACGTCCTCGGGGATGTTCACCGCTCCGGGGATGGACCCGCGCGCGAACTCCTCCGCGCGGCGGATATCGACCAGCTGGCAGCGGTCCTGGGGCAGGCGCTCGAAGGCCTCGATGGTGATCTCCATATCGGCGAAAAACTCCTTTGTCTATTTGCCCAGCCTGCGGCCGCAGTAGGGGCAGTACAGGCGGGCGTCCTCGTCGCGGCGGCGGCCGCGCTCGTTGATGGCCGTGGAAAAGCCCGCGGCGATGATGCCTGTGGGGATGGCGATGATACCGATGCCCACCAGGCTGATCACGGAGGCGAAGAGACGCCCCACCGCCGTGACGGGGTAGACGTCGCCGTAGCCGACGGTGGTCAGCGTGCAGATGGCCCACCAGAGCGAGGCGATGACGTTGGGAAACTGCTCGGGCTGCACGGGGTTTTCCACCGTGTACATGACGATGGCGGAAAAGAGCATCACGAACAGGCACAGAAAGATCGAAATGATCAATTGCGAAGCGGACGAGCGCAGCACGTCCACGACGATCTGCAGCGCGTCGAAATAGCGGTGCAGCTTGAACACGCGCAGCAGCCGGAACAGGCGCAGCAGCCGCAGCGTGCGCAGGAAGCGGATGCCCAGCATCGGCAGGTAGAAGGGGGCGATGGCGAGCAGATCGACGAGGGCCATGGGCGAGAGGACGTACTTCCGCCAGGGGTGCTCCTCGCCCGGGTAGAGGAGATCGGCCGTCCAGATGCACAGGGCGTATTCCGCCGTGAACACCGCGGCGATGATCGCCTCGCACACGGAAAACAGCGTGCCGAAGCGCGCCGCCAGATCGGCGAAGGATTCCAGCACGATCATGGCCACGCTCAAAAGGATCAGGGCCATCACGGTCAGATCGAACGCGCGGCTGGCGCGGTCGCCCTCCTCGGCCTTGCTGATCACGTCGAACACACGCTGTTTCAGGGCGTTTTTGGTCATATGCGCCTTCCTCCCTCCCGGAGCGATACGTGTATCATACCCCGCCCAGCCCGGTTTTGCAAGAGACGGCGGCGAAATTCGGGGGTGCAACGCGGCGGGAAATGCGCTATAATGGCCAAAACGGTCGGCGGAGGAACACATGGAGGAACAGCTGAAGGTCATCGCGCGGGTGCGCTGCGCCTTTCCCACGAAATTCGGCCTGCCGCGCCAGAGCGGCCTGGTGGAGGCCATCCGCGGGACGGTCGTCTTCGAGGAGGAGTACCGCTCGCCCGAGGCCCTGCGCGGCCTGGAGGGCTTTTCGCACATCTGGCTGCTGTGGGGATTCCACCTGGCGGAGAAGGAGGGCTGGTCGCCAACGGTGCGGCCGCCGCGCCTGGGCGGCAACACGCGCATGGGCGTCTTCGCCACCCGTTCGCCCTTCCGGCCCAACCCCATCGGTCTCTCCTGCGTGCGGCTGGAGGGGATCGAGGAGGAGAAGGGCCTGGGCATGGTCCTGCGCGTCTCCGGCCTGGATATGACTGACGGCACGCCCGTCTACGATATCAAGCCCTACCTCCCGCACGCGGACTGCCGCCCCGGGGCCACGGGAGGCTTCGCCGCCGCCGCGGCGGGTTACGCCCTGCGGGTGGAGGACCCCGAGGGCCTGCTCGAGGCCGCCTTCCCGCCGGCCGAGGCCGAGGCCGTGCGCGGCGCTCTCGCCCAGGATCCGCGCCCCTCCTACCAGCGCGATCCCGCTCGCGTGTACGGGTTCCTCTTCGCCGGGCGGGACGTGCGCTTTTGCGTGGAGGGGGACGCGCTGCGGGTGGTGGAGATCCGCTGAACGCCCCGGGAGCGCGGGGGTTCCGATCCCCCCCCTCTTTCCTTGAGAGTGTCCGCGGAAAAGCGGGCTCCGGTATCCTTTCACAGGAATACCGGAGCCCGTTTCATTTCAAGGGAACCGCTTGTTCACGAGGTATAGAGCCTCCGGCGGTTTTCCCGACCTTCGCCCGAGGTTACGCCCCGAGGTACGCCATGATGAGCGCGTAGGTGTTGCGCAGGCCGTCGACGTGGGTGCGCTCGTAGCCGTGGCTGTTGGCGGTCCCGGGGCCGATCGCGGCGTGCCGGATATCGTATCCGGCCTGCACCGAAACATCCCCGTCCGTTCCGTAATGCGGCGTAAAGACGTCCACCACATAGCCGATCCCGGCCTTTTTCGCGGTGTTCCGCAGCTCCGCGGTCATCTCGTAATTGTACGGATAACGGCTGTCCTTCGCGAAGATCGAGACCAGATGTTCCTCCGAATTCTGGTCCGGGCCGGTCGGAGCGATATCCAGCGAGAGGATATCCGCCACCCCTTCCGGAAGGTACGCGGTGCCGTGCCCGATCTCCTCATAGCAAGAGAAATAAGCCAGCACTTTCCTCGCGGGAGTTATGTTCTGTTCCCGCAGGGTCTTCATCACGTTCAGCAGCACCGCCGCGCAGGCTTTGTCATCCACAAAACGGCTCTTGATATAACCGCCGCTCATCGTGAAGCGCGGTTCCAGCGCGATCATGTCGCCGGTCTCCACGCCCAGCGCGCGGGTCTCTTCAGCAGTCCGGACCGGCATATCCAGCACCACACAGACATTCTTCCGGAAATCCCCGATCGTGGTGCGGATCTCTTCTTCCGTGACATGGACCGAGTTCGGCGTGCGGCAGACGGTTCCGGTATATACTTTGCCGTCTCCGGTATAGACCCGGACATTTTCCCCGACGCAGTAGACCGGATACAGGCCGCCCACACTGCAGACATTCAGCGTCCCGTCAGTATTGATCCGGCGGACCATCAGGCCGATATCATCCAGATGCGCGGCGATGACCAGGGGATCCCCCTCACCGCCGAGATCGGCCAGGACGCCCC
>CACZOT010000303.1 GCA_902782795.1 uncultured Eubacteriales bacterium
GACGCGCACGCCGATAGCGACCGTGCCGGGCTGATGAGCGATGTGGTGGTCGGCGCAGACGCCCTCGAGCCAATCCGCGCCGCGCCTGCCCGTGGCGATGACGACCTCGTCGGCGTAGACTTCCCGCACGCCGTCCTTCCCGCGGATGCGCACGCCGCGGCAGACCTCGCCCTCGAGGATGAGGTCGGTGCACTCGTGCTCGAAGAGGAGCTCCACGCCCTGCTCGAGCAGGCTCTGCTCGATGCGGTAATAGATCTCCTGGGCCTTCTCCGTGCCCAGGTGGCGGATGGGGCAGTCCACCAGCTTCAATCCCGCCTGGATGGCCCGCTTGCGGATATCCTTGACCTCCTCGGGATTGGCGACGCCCTCGACGTGGGTGTCCGCGCCGAACTCCAGGTAGATGCCGTCCGCGTAGGCGATGGTCTCCTGGGCGAGATCCTCGCCGATGAGGCTGGGCAGATCTCCGCCCACCTCGCAGGAGAGCGAGAGCTTGCCGTCCGAAAACGCGCCCGCGCCGGAGAAGCCCGTGGTGATATGGCAGTAGGGCTTGCAGTTCACGCACTGGTGCGTCTTGGTCTTGGGGCAGCGGCGCTTTTCCACCGCGACGCCCTTTTCCACGATGAGGATCGAGGCGGAGCTCCCCTTGCGGCGCATCTCCAGGGCGGTAAAAATGCCGGCGGGGCCGGCGCCGATGATGACGATATCTTTTTTCAGCATTCTGGTTTCCTCCGGATGATTCTGGCCCGCGGCCGGGCCGCAGGCTATTGTAAGGGGGAGTTGTGGCGTTCTCCACGCTTTTATGTTATATTCGCGGAAATTGGGCCGATTCCTGCCGCGGGTGTGCTATCATGGCCCCGGAGGTGCTTGCGGATATGGATTTTCGCCGGGCTGTGCTCGAATACCGCCCCACCTGCGAGCAGGAACGGGTCGACCGGGAGATGATGCTCGCCGTGTGCGGCCGGGAGGATATCCTCCTGCGCTCCAACCTCTTCATGCACTTCACGGCATCGGGCTGGATCACCTGCCCGGCGCGCGACCGGGTGCTCCTGTGCTGGCACAACATCTATAGATCCTGGTCCTGGACCGGCGGCCACGCCGACGGCGAGGGAGATCTGCTCGCCGTAGCCCTGCGCGAGGCGCGCGAGGAGACCGGCTTGACCGGGATCCGCCCCGTGCTGGAAGCCCCCGTTTCCCTGGAGATCATCGGCGTGCAGCCGCATTTCAAGCGGGGCAGCTTCGTGCCCGCGCATCTGCACCTGAACCTGACCTACCTCCTCGAGGCCGATCCCGCCGCGAAGCTGCGCGTTAAGCCCGACGAGAACAGCGGCCTGAAATGGATGGCGCCGGACGAGGCCGTCCGCGCGTCCAGCGAGGAGTGCATGCGGGTGGTGTACGAAAAGCTGAACAAACTGCTCTAGGCGGGTGGTACTTCCCGCCAGGGGCTCCGCCCCTGGACTCCGGCAGGGACTCCGTCCCTGGACCTCTGCCTGGGGGAATGATTCCCCCCTGGACCCCTCAATTAGGGGGATAGAACAGAAAAAGGCTCCGGAATCCTATCGTCAGGATACCGGAGTCCGCTGTTTTTTGAGAGAACAGCCATGCTACAAAAATCAAGGAATCCCCCCAATAAGGGATTCTTAAGGGCCCATGCCCTTAAGCGGGGCGCGGGGCAGAGCCCCGCCGTGTCCCCCTGGCGTCTCCCCCATCAGCGCTGGCGTTGTTTACCGCACCAGCCCGGGGTCGGCCATGAGCGGCGCGAGGATGGAGATACGCCCGGCGAGGGTATCGGCGAAATCGCCGGAGATATAGAACTGCACCTGGGTCACGGAATCGAGGTTGGCGACGAGGGTATTGATAATGGCGTACGCGAAGGCGCGCTCGCGGGCGGCGTCGAAGGATTGACAGGCGCCGTAGAGCGAGGCGGAGAGATTCACATGGGCGATCCCTTCCTCGACGCGAACGCCGAGCAGATCGCTCTCTCTCGCGCCTTCGGGGAAGACGGGCTCAAGCTCCTGCGTGGCGTCAGGCCCTTCCAGGAGCTGGGCGAGCAGCGCGCGCCCCGTAAGGCCGAAACCCGGCAAGGCGCGGCGCGTCTCGGCCAGGGTGCCGTCCGCGCGTGGGAAGTAGAGGCGGGCCTCCGAGCCCAACAGCTGCGTGAGATCGCCCGGCGCGAAGGCCTGGTCCTCGCCGCAGGGAGCGGGCCCTACGGCGGGCAGCGGTTCGCCGCCCAGGTCGATCGCGACGCCGCCCACGGCGGGCAGGAAGCGCGCCATGGTGAACACCAGAGCCGCGGCGATGCTGGGATCCATGGGGAAATCCCCCGGGAAGCGCACCCGGGCCACACGGCGGCCGGCGGGCGTGATCTCCAGGGAGAAGGAGCCCGCGTCCGGGAGGCCGTTGGCGGTCAGGAAGGCGGAGAGGAGCGCCTCGGGCAGATCGGCCGCGAGGGCGTGCAGCTCCGCCGCTTCGGGCAGAAGGAGCCCATCCTCAGGGACGTAGACCACCGCGACGCGGTTCAGCCTGGCGCTTTCGTCGGAACTCTCCTCGGAGCGGCGGCGCTCGGCGAGGAGCTGGTCGTATCCGGCGGAGACGGCCCCATCCTGCTTGGTGAGCGCGCCGAGGGGAAGCCCCGCGGCCTCGACGGCCTGGCCTTCGATGAGCATGTTCACGGCTGTGACGCCGCCCTGCTCCAGGAAGGTGCGGGCGATGGCGGCGCGGGCCTTCCACACGGCCTCTTCGCCCGCGGCGAGGAGCTCCGCGCCCAGATCCACCGTGACCACCCCGCCGGAGGATTCCACGCCGATCAGGCGCGTGCCCTCCGGAGCGATGGGGGAGAGGCTGGAGGAGAGGTACGGCGCTTCGAGAAGCGCCTCGACGATGCGCACGAAGCGGTCCTGCCCCTGGCCGACGTCGATGAGGCGCAGCGTGGAGGTCAGGGAGCCCTCGGCGTTGTAGTAGTAGATCGTGGTGCGCAGGCGGTAGCGGGCGAAGCTGTCGCCCACGGGGGCGTTCGCCGCCGCGCGGGTGGGCCGCGGCAGGACCGCGGGCGCGCCGGAGGCGGAATCCTCGAACGTCACCTGCATGCAGCCGGACAGCGCGGTCAGCAAAAAGACCAGGCAGAGCAGGGCCGAAAGGACGCGAAGGCGATTGTTCACTGGGCCGCGCCTCCCTTCTCCTGCGGGCCGGAGATGGGCAATTCCAGGGTGAAGACCGTGCCCACGTTCTCCTCGCTGGTAAAGGTGATGGAACCGTCGTGCAGCTGCACCATCTCCTTGACGATGGCCAGGCCCAGGCCCGTGCCGCCCGTCTCGCGGGAGCGCGCCTTGTCCACGCGGTAGAAGCGCTCGAAGACGTGGGGCACGTCCTTCTGGGGGATGCCGATGCCGTTGTCCGTGACGGTGACGACCGCCTTTTTCCCGCTGCGGCTCAGCTCCACGCGGACCGCGCCGCCCGCGGGGGTGTACTTGACGGCGTTGTCCACCAGGTTATAGACCACCTGCTGGAGCTTGGTGGAATCGCCCACGACGGTGACCTCGTCCCAGAGATCGCACCGCAGGCTGATCTGCCGGCCCTCGGCCATGGGGCGCAGGCGGCGGACCGTGTCGCCCACGAGGTCGGCCATGGGCACTTCGGCCAGGTTCAGCTTCATGGCGCCGCTGTTGATGCGCACCAGGGAGAGCAGATCGCTCACCAGTAGGTTCATGCGGTCCACTTCGCGGTCGATATCGCCCAGAAGCTCGCGGGCCATATCCGGGTCCATGGGGTCCTGGTAAAGGAGGGTCTGCACGAGGATCTTCACGGTGCGCAGGGGCGTCTTGAGCTCATGGGAGGCGTCGGAGACGAAGGCGTTGCGCGTGGTGTTGAGCTGCTCCAGCTGGGCGCTCATCTGGTTGAAGGCGCGGCCGAGCTGGGCGAACTCGTTGTTGCCCTTGACGCGCACGCGGGTATGGAGGTCTCCTTTTGTCATGCGCAGGATGCCCTGGTTGAGCTCGCCGATGGGCTTGGTAAAGGCGCGGGAGAGGAACAGGCTGGCCAGGAGCACCGCGATGGCCACGAGCACGAGCCAGGTGAAGATCTGCCGCTGGATATGGGAGAGGCTGCCGTAGAGCTCCTGGGCGTTGGAGACGAAGGCGAGCGCGCCGATCTGCTCGCGGCCCGACTGGATCGCGGAGACGTGCACGCCCGTGACGCTGGAATTGCCCAGCGACAGCGCGAACCAGCCGCCGCCGGATTCCACGTTATAGTACCCGTAGCTGGAACCGCCCTGGGAGAGCACATCGGCGATCTCGCGCAGGGCCAGGGAGGTGCCGTTGAGGCGGCCGTCGCTGTCGGACTGGACCACGCCCCACATGTCCGTGACGAGGACGCGCCCGTCGTTCTCCGCGGCGAGGGCGCGGGCGAGGCCGTACAGGGCCTCGGCGTCATGCCCGGCGTAGGTGGTGGCGACGCGCGTGGCGATATCGTCCGTGAGGCGTTCTTCCTCGCGCACTTTTTGCCCAAGCAGATATTCGCCTATCAGCTGCATCAGCGAGAGGTCCACGATGGTGAACGCCACGACGATGATGAGCAGATAGGCGAGAACAAGCCTCCAGCGGATGGAGTATAGAACGCTTTTAAGCCTTGTCAGTGAAATAGTAGCCGACTCCCCACTTTGTGAAGATGAACTCCGGCTGCGCGGGGTTCTTTTCGATCTTCTCGCGCAGGCGGCGGATATGCACGTCCACCGTGCGCAGATCGCCCAGGTAATCGTACTTCCAGATGGTCTCGAGCAGCTGCTCGCGGCTGAAGACCGTGCCCCGGTTGGAGGCGAACAGGTGCAGCAGGTCGAACTCCTTGGCCGTGAGGTTGACTTCCTTCTGGCCGATGGTCACGGAACGGGAATTGACGTTGATGGTCATATCCCGCACGCGGATGATCTTGGAGTTCGTATCGCGCACGGACATGGCGGTGCGGCGGAAGATGGTCTTGATGCGGGCCTTGACCTCGAGGATGTTGAAGGGTTTGGTCATATAATCGTCCGCGCCGTATTCCAGCCCGAGGATCTTGTCCATATCCTCGCCCTTGGCGGTGAGCATGATGATGGGAGCGTTGCTCTTTTCGCGGATGCGCTGGCAGACGTCGATGCCGTTGAGTTTGGGCAGCATCACGTCCAGCAGGACCAGACCGTATTCGCCGGAAAAGAATTTTTCCACGGCCTCTTCGCCGTCGGCGGCGGAATCGGTCTCATAGCCGTCCTGCTCCAGGCTGTATTTCAGCCCCTTGACGATGAGGGGCTCGTCGTCTACGATCAAAATGCGCTTTGCCATGAGGTGCAGCTCCTTACCCGGTCGTCTTTTCGAAGATATGTCATAAGTATTATAAAGCTTTTGCGGCAATAATGCAACTGTCCTCCGGAAGGATAGACGCTTTTTTACAAAAGAGCCTCGAATTGCCCGGAAAAGCGTGGAAAAGGACGAGAGTACCCGCGCCTCTTGCGCGCCGCGGCCGTCTCGGCTAAGATAGGGGCGGAGAGCATTCTGCATATCGTTAAAAAGGAGGGAAATCCCCATGAAGATCGGTGTGCTGGCGGACGGCTTCCGCCTTTCGGTACGGGAGAACCTCAAGGCCGCGCGGGAGGTCGGCGCCCAGGGCGTGCAGCTCTACGCCGTCGAGGGCGAGACCGCCCCGGAGAATATGGACGCCGCCGCGAGGCGCGATCTGCGCGCCTATACGCGGGATCTGGGCCTGGAGTTTTCCGCCGTGTGCGGGGACCTGGGCGGGTTCGCCTTCGCTGGGGCGAATCCGGAAAAGATCGAGCGCACGAAAAGAATTGTCGACCTGGCTCTGGACCTGGGCTGCAGCGTCGTCACCACGCATATAGGCGTCGTCCCGCCGGACGAGAGCCATCCCCGCCGCGCCGTCCTTGCCCAGGCGCTGAACGCCGTGGGCCGCTACGCCGAATCCGTCGGCGCCTTGCTCGCCTGCGAGACCGGCCCGGAGCCCGCCTCCGTCCTGCGTCCCTTCCTGGACAGCCTGGAGAGCAGGGCCGTGGGCGTGAACCTGGACCCCGCCAACCTCGCCATGACCTACAAGACCGATTTCGCCGAGACGGTGCGCCTGCTCGCGCCGTACATCCACCACACCCACGCCAAGGACGGCGTCCTCCTCAAGGAGTGCGATCCGGAGATCGCCTACGGCATGGTGGAAGCGCCGGAGGGCTACGACGAGGCGGACTACTGCCTGGAGGTGCCCCTGGGCGAGGGCGACGTGCGCTGGGACGAGTATCTCGGCGCGCTCCGGCAGGTCGGCTACGACGGCTATCTCACCATCGAGCGCGAGTGCGGCGAGGATCCGCGCCGCGATATCTCCCTGGCCGTGGGCTTCCTGCGGGAACGCCTGGCGCGCCTGGGCTGACGGGAGGGACGGGCGATGTATTTCGACGAGTACCAGAAGGGCCTGCGCGCGACCATCCTCCCCGAGGACGCGCGCCTGCCGGTCGGCGCGAAGATCTCCCGCGAGGAGGATAATCTCGCGGCGGAGGCCGTGCGCCGCAGCTTCGCGGCCTTCCAGATCGCTCTGGAGCCGCCCTGCGCCACCATGCTGGTGCTGGGCGTGGGTCGTACGGGCTTCTCGCGCCACGCCGGACGAGACGTTCTGCGCCTCGAGGCGCAGATCGAAGGCCTCGAATGCCGGCTGCAGTTCCTCAGCTACGTGCCCGGCGACGACGATTGCCTCTGGCCCGATCCCATCGAGAATGGCGACCAGAAGGAGCTGAACGGCTTTCGCGTCGTCATGCTGCGCCTGCACGTGGACGTCCCCGCCGACGCCCGGCCCGGCCAGCACGAGGGCAGAGTGGTCTTCTACCGCCGCTGGGGCTTCGAGGAGGAACGGATATTGCGTGAGATGCGCTTTTCCGTGAACGTGCATGAGACCGTCCTTCCGGACGTGTTCCACAGCCACTTCCGCCTGAACCTGTGGCAGCATGTTTCGAACATCTCCCGCCAGTTCGAGGCGCCGCTGTTCTCCGAGGAGCACTTCGCCCTCCTGGAAAAGTGCGCGGAGAGCCTGGGAAAGCTCGGCAACCGCTACTGCACGGCCGTGGTCTCGGACGTGCCCTGGGCGGGCCAGAAGTACTACCTGGACGCCGGGCCGCGCATGGATCTCTACGAATATACCCTGGCGCGCGTGTACCGCGAGGCGGACGACTCCTTTTCCTACGATTTCTCGCTCATCCGCCGCTGGTGGGACATCATGCGCCGCCACGGCGCGGACACGCTCATGCTCACGGGCCTGTTCGGCCTCTGGCAGGACGAGCGCAACGAGTTCGGCAACTTCACCGAGGATTGGCCCGAGCCCATCCGCATCCCGTATACGGACCGCG
Organism: uncultured Eubacteriales bacterium; assembly: GCA_902782795.1. GTDB lineage: Bacteria > Bacillota > Clostridia > Christensenellales > Aristaeellaceae > UBA1224. The sequence continues at coordinate 7,361 of CACZOT010000303.1, forward strand.
CCACGGGCTGCGTGGGCTACCTCGTGAAGCGGGCGGACATCCTCGCGTACCTTGGCGCGCTGCACGCCTGGCTCGTGGGGGAGGACCTGCTCAAGGACACCATCGTCATGGCCGACGAAGTCAATCTGGGCAATTCCGGCCCGGGATGGGACGCCGCTTTCCGCCTGGTGAGCGGGGCGATGCCCGGCCTGCGCTACGATTTTGACGTGGACCCCAGGACCTTCCTCTCCGAGCAGTTCGCGGGCATCAAGGTGGATACCTGGACGCCGGGCATCGATTCCTGCGCCGCGCAGCTGCCGGAGCTCGCCGAGGCCCGTAAAAAGAACGTGCCCGTCACGCAGTGGAGCGTCTGCTGCTGGCCGATGATCCCCAATTCCTTCCTGCTTTCGCCCCTGAGCGAGGTGCGCCTGCACGGGGCCATCACGGAGCTGATGGGCATGGACGGCTTCATCCGTTGGAATTACTGCGTCTGGGGCGACGACCCGCGCGGCGATATGCGCCTCATGCGCGGCTTCTGGCCCGCGGGCGACGGCCTGTTCGTCTACCCATCGCGCGGCGGAGAGTTCCTCACGTCGCTGCGCTGGTGGGCCCTGCGCCGCGGCATCGAGGATTTCGAGCTCATGCAGATGCTCAAGGAGAAGCGCCCCGCCGACGCGCCCGCTGTCATCGACCGCGCCCTCTCCGAGGCTGTCTTCGAAAAGGATATCTCCCGCTGGGATTGGGCCGACGCCCGCCACGAAGGCCGCTTCTTCGCCCTCGACAACGCTCCCTGCGAGCGCATGCGCGCCGTGGTGCTCGCGGCGCTGGAGGAGTAGCGGGGGAAACGCCAGAGGGCGCCGCCCTCTGGACTCCAAGGACCCTTAAGAATCCCCAATTGGGGGATTCTTGTAAGACAGAAACAGAGCAGTTCTATCGAAAAGAAACAGGCTCCGGTGCCCTATCGAAAGGATACCGGAGCCTTGCTTATTATTCCATTCCTCCTGGCAGGGTGCAGGGACGAAGTCCCTGCCGGGAGCCCAGAGAGCAGAGCCCTCTGGCGTCTCCCCGGAATATCTGCTATAATACACGCGGAAAGGTGGGCTGAAGATGCAGGTATACATCGTCACCACAGGCGTGCGGGAGATGAGCACGGTCGGGCGGGTCTACGTGAACACGGCGTCGATGCCCATGCCCTTCGAGGTGCATCCGCTGGAGTATGAGCTCCTGTATCTGCGCTCCGGCCGCAAGCAGTTCGATTTTCCGGACCACCCCTCGGTGGAGCTGTCGGGCGGCGAGATGATCGTCTTCCATCCGGGCCGGGTGCACGGCAATTACGAGGCGGTGCAGACGCGCTCCACGCTGGATTACGTGCTTGTGGCCGATCCCGAGCGGGAGGACGCCTATCCCTTCCTCAGCGCCAAGGAGCGCGAGACCCTGGCGCGGCGCATGCACCAGCTGCCCGAGACGCCTTTCCGGGCCAGCAAACGGGTGCGGGAGCGTTTTGAATCCATCGCGGAGCTCTCTCAGGACGAGGACCTGGAGCTGCGCGCCGCGCGGCTGCGGGCGGAGCTGATCCTCCTGGTCATGGATACCCTCGAGGCCGCCCAGCTCGCCGGGAGCGATATGCCGGAAGACATCGCCGAGGCCATCAGCTACATCCGCGAGAACCGCGCCGAGATCCCATCCGTGGGCGAACTCGCCGCCATGGTGCACCTCTCCGAATCCCGCTTCAAGCAGAAGTTCAAGCACGTCACGGGCGTGCCGCCCATGGAATACGTCATCCGCATGAAGATCGGCCTCGCCCAGGAGATGCTCGCCCAGACGCCCATGTCCGTCGGCCGCGTCGCCCAGGGAGTCGGCTTTTCCTCCAGCCAGCATTTCTGCGTGCAGTTCAAGCGCTATACGGGCCTCACGCCCACCCAGTACCGCAAGAACGTCCGCTCCGACCAGGGCGCGCAGATCACCAGTATCGAGGAGTACCAGAAAAAAGTGCGCGTCCTGCCCGAGGTATACGGCACGGTCGAATAAAGTCATTTTTGCATAATGTGCACATTTGTACTGTAGCACGAACAAACGGTTTTGCGCCGCTTTTTGCGAAGCGGCCCGCGCGGCGGGGGAGAGCCTTCCCCTTGCCGCGCGGGCTTTTTATGCATTTATGAGCCGCGTTCGCGGGTTCCCCGGGCCAAAATGAAAAATGTATGAAATCATACCATCATACAAATGGGATTTGAAACCCCGAGGCCGCCCGGAGTATAATAAAATAAAGAAGATGCAGGGCATGCGGCAATCCGGCCGCTCGAAACTGGTAAAATCGCCCAGAACGTAAAAGGAGGCTGCGCCATGCTCCTCGATACTCACATCCACGTCATGAAGACCGACCCCGTCGCGCCGGACGCGATGCTGCGCAGCATGGACGAGAACCGGGTCGACTACAACGTCCTCTTCAGCGACGAGCCCCTCTACCACTCCCGCGAGGTCTCCGAGTTGCGCGCCCACAACAAGGAACGCCTGGACAACCTCCTGGCCTGGTGCCGCGGCCATGACCGCCTCCTGCCCGTCTATTTCCTCAACCCCACCGAGCAGGACGCCGCCGAGCAGGTGGACCGCGCCCTCGAGGCCGGCTGCATCGGCTTCAAGGTCATCTGCGAGACCCACTTCCCCGGCGACGAGCGCGCCATGCCTGTGTACCGCTACATCGCCTCGCTGGGCAAGAGCATCCTCTTCCACAGCGGCATCCTCTGGGATTGGGGTGACAACGGCAACTTCAACCGCCCCTGCAACTGGGAATGCATGTTCAACGTGCCCAAGATCCGCTTCGCCCTGGCGCACATCTCCTGGCCGTGGACGGACGAGTGCATCTCCGTGTACGGCAAGTTCTGCGCCATGTACGAAAACCCCAAGTACGACGACCAGCGCATGTATATCGATATGACCCCCGGCACGCCGCCCATCTACCGCGAGGAAGTGGTGCGCAAGGTGTTCGGCGTCGAATACTGGGGCATGGAGGACCGACTCCTCTTCGGCACCGACGCCTTCACCACCGGCTACGACGCCGCGTGGGTACGCTCCTTCGCCGACAGCGAGGCCGCCATGTTCGATCGCCTCGGCGTTTCCAAGGAGGCGCAGGAGAAGATCTTCTGGAAGAACGCCGCGGAATTCTGGGGCTTGAACCTGGGCAAGTAGGCGACTGGCCGGGCAACTTCGAGCGAAGCGAGAATTTGCCGGGCGCAGCTGCGGGCCGCCCGCAGGGTGAGCACGCAGCCGAAATCGGTCGAAAGGGGCTTCCCGCCCTTTCCGCCCCGTTCACGAGGGGGACTAGAACCGAATCGCGCGCCGCAAGGCGTTCGAAATAAAGGGAGGTTAGAACCATGAAACAGTGGAACCGCAGACTCGCGCTGGTGGTACTGGCGCTCGTTCTGGCCCTGTCCTCGATCGCTCCGGCGATGGCCGACACGGAAAAGAGCGATCTGTACATCGAAGGCTCCGATGGCGTGACGCTGACCGTCTGGTGCACGATCAGCTCCGGCGCCGCCAAGGCGTACACGACCCTCGCCGAGCATCCCTTCTTCATCTGGCTCAAGGAGAAGACGGGCGTGAACGTGGAGTTCTACCATCCGTCCTACGAGCAAATGGATCAGCAGCTCAACCTGATGATCGCCTCCGGCGATTTCTACGACATCCTTAACGGCGCCTGGTATCCGGGCGGACCGCAGGCCGGCGTGGACGAGGGCTGCTTCGTGGACCTCAACCAGTACCTGGATTACCTGCCTGATTACCTCCGCTACGCCACGGACACCACCCTCGAGACCGAGGACTGGCTGTGGACCGACGCCCTGAAGGAAATCTACCAGCCCACCGCCCAGGAGCCCTTCCTGGACCATGGCTGCCTCACCTCCAAGGGCGAGCTCTGGTGCGTGACCCAGGTCTGGCGCACCGAGTACCTGCCGGACGCCGGCGCCCTCATCCGCAAGGATTGGCTGGATGAGCTGAACCTCGAGGTCCCGACCACCATCGCCGAGCTCGAGGAAGTCCTCGCCGCCTTCAAGACCCTGGGCGACGACGTCATCCCCATGGAGCTCCCCGCCAAAGGCTATGACGAGGTCACCGGCAACATCGCCGGCGCCTTCGGCTTCCGTCCCGCCTACTACTTCGCCCGCACCCTGGACGGCCAGGTGGACGTGAGCAACCTCGTCAAGCCCGAGTTCAAGGACTACCTGCATAAGGTGAACGAGTGGTACGAGGCCGGCTACATCGATCCGGACTTCATGAACCGCGATGACGCCGCCGCCGAGGCCCTGCTCCTCTCCGACCGCCTGGGCATCTGGCTGGCCTCCTGGACCGAGAGCGATTACTACAACAACCTCTACGACGGCGAGGACGAGAACTTCGAGCTCGTCGCCATGCCCAACCTCGTCATGGAGGAGGGCCAGCAGCTCCACTACAAGCAGTACTACAACTCCTCCCCCTCCAACTACCTCAGCCTGACGACCTCCTGCAAGAACCCGGAGATCGCCTGCCAGTGGATGAACACCTTCTTTAAGCAGGAGTCCCTGGAGCGCCAGCTCTTCGGCGAGGAAGGCGTCACCTACACCAAGGGCGAGGACGGCGCTTACGTCTACACGGACGAGTTCTACGCCGACATGGAGAACCTGCGCGACACCTACCTCTTCGGCGGCCTCGCGGGCGTGGACAGCGTGCTGACCATGTACCTGCGCAGCGATCCGAGCGCCTACACCCAGCCCGCCGCCCGCGTCGTGGACCAGCTCGTCTGGGCCGGCGACTGCGGCACCGAGTTCGGCATGCCCTATGTGGTCTTCGCGGACGACGATTGGGGCACCATGGACAGCCTGATGGCCGAAGTCCACACCTACGCCGACCCGATGGTGCTCCGCTTCATCAACGGCAGCGCGGACATCGACGCGGAGTGGGACAACTACGTCGCGACCGTGAACGCCCTCGGCCTCGAGGAAGCGCAGGGCCTGTGGCAGATGTCCCTGGACAACATGGGCTGAAAACTGCAACACCCCTGAACCCTGCGGCGGCGGAGCGTTCCGCTCCGCCGCCCTCTTCATTACCCTTCGAATCTTCCGAACACACGGGGAGAGCTTCCCCGGGCCAACGGAGGCGCATCGACATGTGGCATAAATTGAAGCTGGACATGAGGCGCAACTACCAGGCTTACCTGATGATCCTGCCATCCGTCCTTCTCATCGCCGTATTCGCGTATTTCCCGACGTACGGCATCATCCTCGCGTTCAAGAAATTCAAGCCCGCCCTGGGCGTATTCGGAAGCCCCTGGGTCGGCCTCAAGCATTTCAGGGATTTCCTCTCCTCGCCGTATCTGTGGCGGCTGGTCCGCAACACGCTGGGGATCAGCCTGTACACGCTGGCGGTCGGCTATCCGCTGCCGATCGTGCTGGCGCTGCTGCTCAACGAGGTGAACTGCCTGCCGTTCAAAAAGACGGTGCAGACCATCACCTATATGCCGTATTTCATCTCCACCGTGGTCATCTGCGGTATGGTGAAATCCTTCCTCGGCTATGACGGCGTGCTCAACGAGATCATCAAGGCCCTCGGCGGCGCCGGAAACGTCAGCTGGCTATCCGAGCCGAAGTACTTCCAGACCATCATCGTCTGGACGGGTGTCTGGCAGGGCCTTGGCTGGAACTCGATCATCTATATGGCGGCGCTGGCCGGCATCGACCAGCAGCTCTACGAGGCCGCGAAGATCGACGGCGCGGGCCGCCTGCGCCAGATCTGGTATGTGACGCTGCCCGGCATCGCCCCGACGATCATCATTATTATCATCATGGCCATCGGCAGCCTCCTCAGCGTCTCCAGCGACAAGATCCTCCTGCTCTACTCGCCGCTCACCTACGAGACGGGCGACGTCGTGGGCACCTACGTGTACAGAAAGGGCATCAAGGGCGCGGAATACAGCTATTCCGAGGCCGTCAGCCTGATCGACACGGTGGTCAACTTCCTGCTTTTGACCGGCGCGAACTGGCTCAGCCGCAAGCTGACCGACACGAGCCTGTGGTAAGGAGGGAAAGACGATGAAGAGAAAGAGCACGAAGATCCGCCTCACCACAGGAGAGGTCGTCTTCAGCTGTGTCAACTATCTGGTGCTCACCATCCTGATGCTGATATGCCTGTACCCGCTCTACCAGGTGGTGGTGGATTCCATCTCCGGCCCCGGCGCGGTCATGCGCTCCAACGGCATGCTCATCTGGCCCAAGGACGTCCACTTGGACGCGTATAAGATCGTCTTCTCCAACCCCAACCTGCGTACGGGCTTTGCCAACACCCTGTTCTACATGTTCTTCGGCACGGGCCTCCAGTTCCTGAACGTGTGCCTGTCGGCCTACACGCTCTCCAAGAAGAACCTCATGCTCAAGAAGGGCCTGATGATCTACTTCACCGTCACCATGTACGTGGGCGGCGGCCTCATCCCCTTCTTCCTGCTGATCAACAACCTCGGCCTCATGAACAGCCGCTGGGTGCTCGTCATCCCCTACGGCTACAACGTGTGGAACACCATCGTCATGCGCACGAATTTCAACGGCATCCCCGACGGCCTGCGCGAGGCGGCCACCATCGACGGCGCGAGCGATTTCACCATCCTCTTCCGCGTGCTCATGCCGCTCTCCGGCGCCGTCAGCGCGGTCATCCTCCTCTGGGGCGCCGTGGGCTACTGGAATATGTGGTTCGAGCCTATGATCTACCTCACCGAGCGCTCCAAATACCCCATCCAGAGCATCTTGCGAGAGATCCTCATCGACGCCAACGAACAGCTCATGGCCGGCGCCGGACAGACGACCGTCAAGTTCGATCCGAGCACGCGCTCCGCTGCCAACACGCTGGTCAAGTACGCCAATATCGTCGTGTGCACCGTGCCGATCCTGGTCGTGTACCCCTTCGCGCAGAAGTATTTCATCAAGGGCGTGATGATCGGGTCCCTCAAGGGCTGACGGGTTTCTGACGGAGCCCAGGGGACGCCGGGCAGGGGCGCTGCCTTCGGCAGCCGTGCCCCTGCACCCCATGTGGACTTGGCTTGGTTCCGCTTTGGGTTTCAGCGATCCAAACGGGTACGGGGCGGGGAGCGCCGCGCCTCTGGCGCGCGGCGCTCCCCGCCCGGGCGGCGCACGGCTCGGGACGGCCTTCGGCCACCCCCTCGCCACGCGCCGCCGGGGTATCCTCTCGAGACGAACAGCGAATCCGCCTCTCTCTCCGGCGCGACCGCTCGGGACGGCTCCTGCGGGAGCCACCCCTCGCGACCGCGCCTGGGCTCACGATATGCCGGGAAAGCACAAGCCTGACCCAGCCTCGGGTAGCACAGGCCGGAAACGTCGCTCGCGAGAGGGGGAAGGGGAATCGGTCCCGCGGGCAGAAGAGAAATGAATTATCGCGAAGGCCGCGAGCGCGGGCCGTCCCCCGGGGCGGCGGCGCCGCGTTCGGCCCGCAGGCCGAACGCGGCGCCGCGCAAGGCACGGCCGCGAACAAGCAGGAAGGAATGTCGCTATGGAAAAGACGATCAGCGCCAGGCGCGTACTCACGCCCGCGGGGATTCTGGAAGGCGGGCGCGTCCTCGTGGAAGGGGAGCGCATCATTGCGGTGGAGCCGTGGGAAGGTCCGTTCGACGGGGAGATCCTCGCGCCGGGTTACATCGATATCCACACGCACGGCGGCAACTGGTTCGACGTGATGGCCC
>CACZOT010000304.1 GCA_902782795.1 uncultured Eubacteriales bacterium
GGCGCGCACCTCCCCGAGCGACAGCTCCGGAAAGCCGCACGCGCGCATCGCCGCGTTCGTCGCCGCCCGCATGTCCTCCATGGTATCCAGCAGCGTTCCATCCAGGTCGAACACGACCGCTTTCAGGCGCACGAGGCTTCCCTCCCGCTGTTTTCTCCTGTACAGTATACACGTTTCGGCGCGTCCTGTCAGCAGGCAAGTTATGAAAACATGGTGAAAAAGCTGGGGAGGGAACAGGGGCGCCTCCCATGCGCGGCGCATGAAAGAAGCGCGGCGCCCATATACTATACCTCTCCTCGCAGAGAAAAGCCCGGAGGCCGCCGCGCCCCCCCATCGATTTGACAGCGCGGCGGATTGCATGTACAATACAAGGTGGCGCGGCGTCGAAACGGCCGCGCCGGTAAGGAGTCAGAAAACCAGTGGGAACTTCCAATTTCGCGGTCTTTGTAGACCTGGAGAACGCGGGCGGCAAGGAGGAAATGCTCCTGTCGATCATCGAGCGGGTGAAGATCCGCGGCGATATCCTGCTGGGCAAGGTGTACGGTTGGACCGACCGCTACAGCGAGCTCAAGCGCGTTCTTCTTTCCAACACGTTTTCCGTGGTGCCCTCGCTGCGCTACGGAAAGAACCAAAAAAACAGCCTGGATATCCAGCTCGTGATCGACGCGCTGGAGGTCGCCTACACCAACCCGCTCATCGACAGCTTCTGCATCGTCTCCGGCGACAGCGATTATATGCCCCTGGTGGGCAAGCTCAAGAGCATGGGCAAGATGGTGCTGGGCATCTCGCGTTCCGAGGTGGCCTCAAGCATCTTCATCAAGGCCTGCAACGAGTTCATCTTCCTGGAATCCGTCGCGGCGCAGAAGAAGCCCGCCAAGCGCTCGCGCAATTCCGAGCGCAGCGAGGGCGGCGACGGCGATATGGAGGAGCTCGTCTCGCTCGTGGAGACCATCGTGCGCGACCGCGACGAGGACAAGATCTACGCCAGCGAGATCAAGGACACCCTCACCCGCCTGCGCCCGGATTTCAACGAGCGGAACTACGGCTGCTCCACCTTCGGCAAGCTCATGGCGCAGGTCGCCAAGCGCAGCGACGTCGTGCGCGTCTGGACGGAGGATTCCTCCCTCATGGTCGGCATCGCCTCCGCCGAGGTCGAGGGCGGCGGCCAGCAGCTCAACAAATCCAACTGGCTGCCCGCTTTCCGCCAATGCCTGCAGCGCTTCAAGGACGACGGTTTCGAGCGTATCAACCCCTCGATCCTCAAAGCCGCCATCCAGGCCGACTATCCGGATTTCGACGAGAAACAGGCCGGCTTCAAGCGCTTCAGCGATATCATGAAGCAGCTCGAAAAGGAGGGCCTGCTCATCGTCGAGATGGACGAGCAGCGCACCATGCTCCTCAAGATCTGCTGACAAACGCCCCTTTCCCCGCCGCGATTGCGCGGGGTGGAGATCCATTCCCATTCATAAGAACGACAGGAGGAACGTATTTATGGTAACGAAGGAAATGACCATCAAGGATGTGCTCGATATCGACCGCGAGACCGCGCCGATCATGCTCCAGTACGGCATGCACTGCTTCGGCTGCGCGTTCGCGACCGCCGAATCCCTGGAGATGGCCTGCGCCGCCCACGGCGTGAGCGTCGATCAGCTCGTCCAGGAGCTCAACGAGTTCCTCGCCTCCAAGGAGAGCGCGAAGAACTGAACGGGGCATCCCCGGCCAGGCGCATCGGCTCCGGCTCCGCAGGGCCGGAGCCGATGCGTCCCCATGGGCTCCCGTACCGCCGCCGCGAGGCCGCGCGGGGCCCATACCCGCGACCGCGACAAAAGGAGGCCTACCTCATGCGATTCGACGATATGCAGGCGGTCACCATCTCCATGGAGATGGAGCGCCGCGGCGCGGATTTTTACCGCCGGGCCGCGCGCGTGAGCAAAACGGCCGCTGTCGCCTCCCTGCTGGACCTGCTCGCGCGGGAGGAGGACACGCACCTGGAGGAATTCGCCCGCCTGGCCGAGCGCGTGCGCCGGGGCCCGGCCCGCGCCTACGACGAGGAGCTGTCCGCCTATCTCACCGCCGTCGCCGCGGATATCGTCTTCCCCGGGGGCGTCGTGGAGCTCGCCGGCGAGGGCGGCCTGCGCGATCCCGCCGCCGTCCTCCAGTACGCCATCCGCTCGGAAAAGGATTCCATCCTCTTCTATACCGAACTCTCCTCCCGCGCCGCGGACGATTCCGCCCGCGAGACCTTCCGCGAGATCCTCGCCGCGGAGCGGGGCCACCTCGCGCGGCTCCTGGCCCTGCTCGAGGGGCTCAGGGAGGGCTGACCCGCGCCATTCCAGCCGGAAATGCGCAAAACACTTGCCATTTTCGCTGGTTGTGGTATACTGATACTGGTATATCATCATGCGCCTCCGCCCATCGGATGGCGCGTGCGAAAAACGCAAGAAGCTCGCCGCACAGGCGAAAGCAGATAAGGCAGGGATTCTACCTATGGCAAACACGCGGCGCACCAGCGGGGCGTCTCAAAGGCCGCAGATGGACTATTACGAGTTCCGCAGGCAGCGCGAGGAGCGTCTGCGTCGGCGCGCGGAGGCCGAAGGGCGTCCCTGGCCGCCCGCGCAGCCCGAGCGGCCCGCCGAGCCGGAGTATGACGAGCCCGCCGCGGACATCCCCGAGGAAGAGGACTACGCGCCTGAGGAGCCGGCCGCCGGCTTCGGCGCGAAGGCGCTCGGGGCCCTGGGCGGCCTCGGCAGCCGTCTGCGCGGGGCGTTCTCCCGCCGCTCCGCGGAGGACGATTACGACGACTACGAAGACGCGCCCGAGGACGCGGAGCCTCTCGACGAAGGGTCCGATCTTCCGGAGGAACCCGCGGCCGAGGAGCCTGTCGAGCAGCCCGAGGCGCAGGAGCCCGAGGCTGAGGAACCCGCCGCCGTATCCGAGGCGTGGGAGCCGGTCGCGCAGGAGCCCGCCGAGGAACCCGCCGCCGAGACCGAGACCGTGCAGCAGGCCGAGGCTACGCCCGCGGAGGAAATCCCCGCTGAGGATATCCCCGCCGAAGAGACCTTCGACGCCGCCCCCGTTGAAGCTGATTTCCGCGACGAAGAAGAGTCCGCCGGGGAATATCCGGACGGCGAGCCCGGGGAGGAGTTCTCCGGGGAGGCCGCCGAAGACGGGTCCGGGGACGAACAGTACGACGAATACGCCGACGACGATTCCGACGGCAACGAGGACAACCCCTTCTCCGCCTTCATGCGCACGGCCGGAGTGGTCGGCGGCAAGGCCAAGGCGCTCTTCGGCCGGGTGCGGGAGAATCTCGCCGCCCGCCGCGCCTCCAAATCCGGCGCGGAGGAAGACGTCGACGATCTCGCCTACGAGGACGGCGAAGCCTACGACGAAACGGGCGATCAGCCCGCGTATGAGGACGAGGCCCCCGAGGCCGAAGGCGGCGAGGTCTACGCCGTGTCCGACGAGCCCATCCCCGAGGATCTGCAGGCGGACGCGGATCAGCCCGCGGAGGATCTCCCGGACGAAGAGGCCGCTTACGCCGAGGCGGAGGAAGTCGCCCCCGAGGCCGACCTCATGGAGGAGGAGCTCTTCACCGACGAGGAGCCCGAGGAGGACGAGCAGGAAAAAGCGCCCGGCCTTCTGGACCGCGTCAAGGGCCTGCTGGGCCGCTTCAGCCTGGGCAGGCGCGCATCCGGAGAGGACGAGGCGGAGGACGAGCCCGCCGGGGAAGACGCCCCCGCCGAGGATTGGACGCCCGATCCCGCCCCGCGGCAGGATCTTCCCGATTGGAACGCACCCGCGGCCAGCGTGCCGCCGATAGAGGAGGAGACCAAAATGAGCGAACAGGATAACAGGCAGGAAAACCTCTCCGAGCAGCTGGCCCGCAGCATGACCGAGCAGCCCGTACTCTCCCGCCGCGAACGCAGGGAGCGCGCCGCCCGCGCCGCGGCCGAGGCGGAAGCCGCCGCAGCCGCTCTGGCCGGAGAAGCCCCGGTCGAAGAGCCCGCGCCTGCCCCCGCTCCCGCCGAGGAGGCCGCAGAGACGCCCGTGGAGGCGCCTGTCGAGGCTCCCGTCGAACTCCCGGTCGAGGCTCCCGTCGAAACGCCCGACGAGACCCCCGTCGAGCCAGAGCCCGCTCCTGAAGCCGAAGCCGAGGCCGAGCCTGCCGCCCTGGAGCACGTCGACGAGCCCACCATGGAGTTCACTCCCGTCCGCGCCCGTAGCCTGCGCGCCAGCGCCTCCGTCGCCGATGACGATGACGAGGACGAAGACGACGAAGAGGACGAGGAAGAAGAAGAGGAGAAGCGTCCCGCCCGTCGCGGTCTGTTCGGCCGCAAGAAGAAGGCCGCCCCCGTCGAAGAGGACGAGGACGACGAAGACGAAGACGGTTACGACGACGAGGATGAAGACGACGAGGACGAGGACGAGGAAGAAGAGGACGAGCGCCCGCGCCGCGGCCGTCATTCCCGCTACGATGACGACGACGATGATGATGACGATGACGACGATTATGACGACGATGACGAGGACGACGACCGCCGCACCGGCTTCGGCTGGGGCCTGCTCCGCTTTCTGCGCGGGCTGCTGATCCTCATCCTCATCGGCGCGCTCATCGTCCTGGGCCTGCGCGAGATGGAGAAGCGCGACGTTCTCAGCCTGGACGGCGTGCGCGGCCTGGGCGGCGTGTTCGGCACGGTCGGAGAGACGCTCTTCCCCGAGCCCGCTGAAAAGAAGCCCGCCGAGACCCAGCAGCAGGACAGCGCCCCCGCCGTCCCCGCCGATGACGAAGGAGCCCCCGCCGACGGCGAGGCCGAGCCCGAGGAGGGCCAGCAGGAGGGCAGCGTCGGCTGATCTCCCGGAAAGGATTTGCGCGAACGCCGCGTTCGGAACCGAAACGCTCCGCGGCGCATCTGTATGCATACAGCGCTCCGCCGTGTCCGCCCCGCTCAAAGGGACGCCGACGCCGCTGTTTTCCTCTTTCCCCAATGGGGGATTCTTAAGGCCTGCGGCCTTTAAGCGGAAGTCCAGAGGGCGGAGCCCTCTGGCGGGGTGCGGGGCGGAGCCCCGCACGGGCGGCGGCCCGCAGGCCGCGCAAAACCCCGCTACTGTATCGCGCCAAACGAAAGGAGGCCCGCCCTCATGGAACTGCGCAAGGTGTTCGACGCCATCCCCGACGAGTTCGACCGCTTCCGTCCGCATTACTGTCCGGAGCTGTTCGCCGATATGATCGCCTACGCCGGCATCGGCCCCGACGCGCGGGTCCTGGAGATCGGCCCGGGCACCGGCCAGGCGACCGATCCCATCCTGGATACGGGCTGCGATTATCACGCCATCGAGCTGGGCGGGCATCTTTGCGCGAAGATGCGCTCCAAGTACGGCTCCCGCGCGAATTTCCACCTCGTCCACGATGATTTCATCACCCACGATTTCGGCGCCGCGCGCTTCGACTGCGTCTATTCCGCGGCCACCATCCAGTGGATCCCCGAGGAGATCGCCTTCCCCAAGACGTTCGCGCTCCTCAAGCCCGGCGGAACGCTGGCCATGATGCTGACCAGCAGCGAATACCGCTCCGCGAACGAGGATCTGTACCAGGCCATCCAGGAGGTCTATTCCGCGCACTTCCATCCGGAGACGGAGTACGCCCAGAAGTTCACCTACGCCAACGCGCCGGATTGGGGCTACGTCGGCTTCGAGAAACGCGAATACCCCCGCGAGCGCGTGCTCACCGCGGACGAGTACGTCCGCTACAGCGCGACGCACTGCACCCACATCATCCTCAAGGAGCCTGAGCGCAGCGTCTTCTTCGACGGCCTCCGCAAGGCCGTGCTGGACGCGGGCGACAGGATCGTCTTCCGCGATACCTACGTTTTATACCTGGCGAAAAAGCCCGCACAGGGCCGTCCATAACACCATCCGCCGATCAACGAAAGGGTGGGTCCATCCATGCGCTACATCCTCGCCCTGGACCAGGGCACGACTTCCTCGCGCGCGGTGCTGTTCGACGAGAACGGCTCCCTCGTCGCCTCGCACGGCATCGAATTTCCGCAGATCTACCCCAAGCCCGGCTGGGTCGAGCATGACCCGCAGGCCATCCTCTCCTCGCAGCTGGACGCCATCCGCGAGGCCGTGCGCAAGTCCGGCGTCGACGCCAAGGACATCGCCGCCGTCGGCATCACCAACCAGCGCGAGACCACGCTCCTTTGGGACCGCAAGACCGGCGAGCCCCTGTGCAACGCCATCGTCTGGCAGTGCCGCCGCACCGCGCCCCTGGTGGAGCAGCTCAAGAAGGACGGCCTCCACGGCGTCATCCAGGAGAAGACCGGCCTCGTGCCGGACGCCTACTTCTCCGGCACAAAGCTCCAGTGGCTGCTGGACGAGATGCCCGAGGCGCGCGAGCGCGCCCGCAAGGGGGAGATCTGCTTCGGCACGGTGGATACCTGGCTCGCCTGGAACCTCACCGAGGAGCGCGCCCACGTCACCGATGCCACCAACGCCTCCCGCACCATGCTCTTCAACATCCGCGAGCAGAAGTGGGACGATTTCCTCCTCACCGTCATGAACATCCCCGCCGAGATCCTTCCCCAGGTGGTGGATTCCTCCTGCGTGGTGGGCACGCTGCGCAAGGAGATCCTCGGTGTGGAGGGCATCCCCGTGGCCGCTCTGGCGGGCGATCAGCACGCCGCTCTCTACGGCCAGGCCTGCTTCGCCCCCGGCATGACCAAGAACACCTACGGCACCGGCTGCTTCATGCTCATGAACACCGGCTCCACGCCCGTCGTCTCCCGCAACAGCCTCATCTCCACCACCGCCTGGCGCGTGGACGGCAAACCCACCTTCGCCCTCGAGGGCAGCGTGTTCGTGGCCGGCGCGGCCATGCAGTGGCTGCGCGACGAGATGGGCCTGATCAAGAACGCCGCCGAGAGCGAGGAAGTCGCCCTCTCCATCCCGGATAACGGCAACGTCTTCATGGTGCCCGCCTTCACGGGCCTGGGCGCGCCCCACTGGGATATGTATTCCCGCGGCCTCATCGTCGGCCTCACCCGCGGCACCGGCCGCGCCCACATCGTGCGCGCCGCGCTGGAATCCATCGCCTACCAGACGCGCGACGTCCTCGAGGCCATGATGAAGGATTCCGGCCTGCGCCCAGACGTTCTGCGCGTGGACGGCGGCGCCTCCAACAACAATTTCCTCATGCAGTTCCAGAGCGATATCCTCGGCGTCAACGTGCTCCGGCCCGCCGTGACCGAGACCACCGCCATGGGCGCCGCGATGCTCGCCGGCCGCGCCATCGGCCTCTGGGACGACAAGGCCCTCGCCCGCCTCTGGCAGCAGGGCGCGCTCTTCTCTCCGCGCATGCCCGCCACCCGGAAGGAGGCCCTCTACAGCAACTGGACCCGCGCCGTGCAGCGCGCCAAGGGCTGGGAGACCGTGTAACGCCTTGCGGGGCACTGCCCCTGCCAAAGGGGGCTGAAGTCCCTCCGGGCACCCCTATTGAAAGGAATACGATAATCAAGGGCTCCGGAATCCTGCACAGCAAGGGTGCCGGGGCCCTGGCGTCTCCTCCAGGCATAAATCTTGACAGAACAGGCTCTTTGGCGTATCCTAAACAGAGTGGGAAATGCCGCGAAGGAAGGGTGAATCGGCTTGGGCAAGGGCACGGTCCTGTATTTCCGGTTCGTGCGATGGTGGGCGGCGCTAATCCAGCCGGCGCGGCACGTCCAGAGCCTGGAGGGCGTTCCGCAGCCTTGCGTGTTCCTCTGCCGCCACAGAAACATGCAGGGGCCGATCTACTCCATGAGCCACCTCTGGCCGCATGCCCGGCCATGGATCCTGTACCCCTTCTGCGACCGCAAGGAATTCGCCCAGCAGATGATCGATTACACCCTCACCGAGCGCCTCCACTGGCCCATGTGGATCGCGCGCCC
>CACZOT010000305.1 GCA_902782795.1 uncultured Eubacteriales bacterium
ACCTTCTGCGCAACGGCGATCTCTACCCGACCCACGGGGCCGGACCTATGGCGAAGATGCTGAACATCAACCGCGGCAACCGCTTCGTGAGCATCGCGTCCATGTCTACGCCCGCTTACGGCGTGCAGGATTACCTCCAGCGCCATCAGCCGGACCATCCGCTAGCCGACGCCCGCAACGTGCGCTACGCCTGCGGCGACGTCACCACGAGCCTCCTCAAGTGCGCGGGCGGAGAGGTGCTCATGATCCGCCACAGCGTGAGCATGCCCCAGCCCTACAGCCGCGCCAATTTCGTGCAGGGCACGCGCGCCATCTACAGCGAATCCTGCAAGGGCGTGCACATCGACGACGTGCACGAGGAGGGCCACTGGGAGCCCATGGAGGAGATCTACAAGCAGTACGAGCACCCCATCTGGAAGGAATACCAGGCCAGCCCGGACGACGGCCACGGCGGCATGGATTTCCTCGTCATGGACGCCTTTGCCGACGCGGCGCGCAACCATATCGAACCGCCCATCGACGTCTATGACACCGCCACCTACATGGCTATTACCGCGCTTTCCGAGGCGTCCGTCGCCATGGGCGGCATGCCCCAGGCCTTCCCGGATTTCACGCGCGGCAAGTGGACCTGCGGCCGCAAGGTCTGCGGCGGTAAGTACTGTCTGGACACCGAGGAGATTTTCTGACGCGCCGTCTTCTCACCACAGCGAAAAAAAGAGGCAGCCGGATATCGGCCGCCTCTTTTTGTTCGATTTACCAGAAGAGGAAGGAGTCTCCCAGGAGTTTTCGCACCGCTTCCACATAGAAG
Source organism: uncultured Eubacteriales bacterium (assembly GCA_902782795.1). Lineage (GTDB taxonomy): Bacteria > Bacillota > Clostridia > Christensenellales > Aristaeellaceae > UBA1224. The sequence continues at coordinate 809 of CACZOT010000305.1, forward strand.
AAATCCGCGTAGACCATGGCGATCTCGTGGTCGTTGCCGTGATAAGAGCCCGTGCAGCGCGTGAGGATGGCGGGGGAGGAGGCGCTCCAATCGCTGCAGCGCTCGTCCAGCGCCCGCAGGATATGCGCGCCCGAATCGCAGTAGCGCGGATCTCCTGAAGCGCGCGCCAGCTCGATCAGGCCGCTAGCGGCGATGGCCCCGGCGCAGGCGTCCACGAGCGGATCGTCCGGGCTCTGGCAGAAATCGCACTTAGGGACCCAATCGTTCTGCTTCGCCATTGCGATGAAATGATCCGCCACGAGGCGCGCTGTGGCGAGATAGTCCGCACGGCCCGTGTGCAGATGGCTCAGCGTAAAGCCGTACAGCGCCCAGGCCTGGCCCCGGCTCCACTGGGAGCCCGGCGCGCAGCCCTGCCCGGCCGGAGTATCGAGCACGGCCATGGTCCTGGGGTCGAACACGACGATGTGGTTCGAGGAGCCGTCCGGGCGGATGAAACAGCGCATGGCGGTATCCGCGTGGCGCATGGCAATGGAGGCAAAGCGCGGGTCTCCCGTAAGGTCGGTGGCGTGGTAGAGAAGGGAGAGGTTCATCATCGAATCGATGATGGCCCAGCCCGCATTCTCCTCGCCGTTCCAGGCGCGGATGAAGCCCGCGGGGTTAAACCGCCCGGCCAGGAGATTCGCCGCCAGGAGCATGCGCTTGCGGCTCGCGTCTGTGCCCAGGAGGCGATACTGCGCGCCGGCGGAGATCAGCCACATAAAGCCCACGTCATGGTGGAGATGGTCGATATCGCGGAAGGCCTCGTCCAGCATCTCTTCAGCGCGCTGGGCCTCAAGGCGGTAGGGCTCCTCGCCGGTGAGCAGGTACGCCTCCCACATGAGCGCGGGCCAGAAGCCGTTCGTCCACCAGCAGATGCGATCGAACGGCCCTTCGGCCCACTCGCCGTCGCGAACGGTATAGGGGATGAAATTCAGAGCGCGTCCCTTGGCCAGCGCGAGGGGGAGCTTGGCGAGGATCTTTTCCTGCAGCGCCCGGGCGAGCGCGGCGTGGGGGAGGAGCATTTCTGCGTTCGTCATATCGTTCTCCTTCTTTCTTTGGAAAAAAGCCTCCGCTGCGAATAGGAGCGGAGGCTTTGCGATGTATGGATCAGGACACGGAAGGCGCGTCGTTGGCGTTCTTGCCGGGCGCGGAGAGCGCCTTGTGGGAGCGCGGCTTGCGCAGGGCTTCCTCGCGCACGAGAGTGGGCTTGGCTTCCCTGCGCACGGCCTCGGCGGTGATGACGCATTTGGTCACGTTCTCGAGGCTGGGCAGCTCGTACATGGTGTCCGTCATGATACTCTCGATGATGGCGCGAAGACCGCGGGCGCCGCTCTTACGGGCCAGCGCCTGCCGGGCGATCTCGCGCAATGCGTCTTCAGTGAACTCGAGGTCCACGCCGTCCATATCGAGCAGGTACTTATACTGGCGGCAGAGGGCGTTTTTCGGCTCGGTGAGGATGCGCACCAGCCCTTCCTCGTCCAGCGGATCCAGCGGCACGATGACCGGGATGCGCCCGACGAGCTCGGGGATCAG
>CACZOT010000306.1 GCA_902782795.1 uncultured Eubacteriales bacterium
GCCGCGATGCCAAACACTTCGCCCATAACCAGCCTCCTCGGCATAGGATTCGCTCCTCTCCCGTACCATGGTACGGTTATGGGCCAGAAAACGTGCAGGAGGAGGAGACCGCCGTCATGGAGCCGATCTATCTCGACAATGCAGCCACGAGCCGCCCTAAGCCGCCCGAGGTCCTGGAGAGCGTGCGGCTCGCCCTTACAGATTGGAACGCGAACCCCGGGCGCTCCGGCCACAAGCATGCCGTGCGCGCGGGCCGCGTGGTGCTGGAATGCCGTGAAGCGCTTGCTGGGCTGCTCGGCGCTGAGGATCCCCTCTCCATCGCCTTTGGGCAGAACTGTACGGACGCCCTCAACCTCGCCATCCGAGGCTCCGCGCCGTGCGAGGGAGGGCACGTCGTCTCAACGATGCTCGAGCACAACAGCGTCCTGCGCGTGCTAGAGGATCTGCGCCTTCGCCAGGGGCTGGAATACACACTGCTCGCGCCGGGACCGGAGGGCGTCGTCGAACCGGAAGCCTTCCGACGCGCCCTGCGGCCGAATACGATGCTGATCGAATGCACGCACGCCTCGAACGTCACCGGCGCCATTCAACCTGTGGGCGAGATCGGCGCCATCGCGCGGGAGGCGGGTATCCCCTTCCTCGTGGACGGCGCGCAGGCCATCGGCGCGGTCCCTTTCTTCCTTGCGGAGACCGGCGCGTCGCTCTATGCCTTCCCCGGGCACAAGGCGCTCCTCGGGCCACAGGGCACCGGCGGTCTGTACATCGCGCCGTCCCTGCGCCTGACTCCCCAGCGCCATGGCGGCACAGGCACGGAATCCGAGAGCATCCGGCAGCCGGAGGCAGCGCCGGAGCGATATGAGGCCGGCACGCTCAACCTTCCTGGGATCGCCGGGCTGACTGCGGGCGTAAAGGTTGCCGCAGAGGATCTCTCTTCCGCGCGGGAACGGGAGCTGGCCCTTACGGAAGCGCTGCTGGACGGCCTGCGGGCTCTTCACGGCGTCACAATCTACGGGCCTCGGGACGCGAGCGCACGCGTTGGCACTGTCGCGTTCAACATGGGCGACATCTCCTCCGCCGATCTCGCGGACCGCTTGGACGCGCGCGATATCGCCGTACGGGGCGGTCTGCATTGTGCGCCGATGATCCACCGCCTCCTGGGCACGCTGGAGCGCGGCGCGGTCCGGGCCAGCATCGGCCGATACACCACCATGGAGGAGATCGCCCGCTTCCTCATCGTGCTGCGGGAGATCCAATCAGAATTGTAACAGACTTTGGTCTCTTAACTCGTATCCGTCATAAAACGACCAGAGTCTCTTTGAATGCAATTTCCCTTCCCTGGGCATACTAAACGTGATCAGGGGAGGTGTTTTCTTGGCCGAAGAGATGGATATGCGCACGCCCGTCAGCGCAGACTTGCAAGTCAACCGCGCCTTGCTGAAACGGATATTTCGTCTGCCGCGCAACGGCGATTGCAAGCTCTGCCTGTTCCGCGCCGCGGGCCGGGGCGCTCTGCTGTGCTATCTGGATGGCATGTGCGACGCGGCGCGCATCGACGAGGACATCCTCCGTCCCGCCAAGCTGCCCCTCGCTTTTTCAGAAAACGCGGACGCCGCGTCGGTGGCCCGGGACGCGTTCGCCCTGTGCGATTGTGAAACGACCGGCGAGATGCGCGCCGCGGTCTCCGCCGTCCTTTTGGGAAAATGCGCCGTTTTCATCGATGGCTGTGAAGAAGCTGTCCTCGCCGATTGTCGCAAGCCTGAAAAGCGAGCCGTGGGCCGCACCGTCTCCGAAAACGTGGTGATCGGGCCGCAGGAGGGCTTCACGGAGAGCCTGCGAACGAACCTCACGCTCCTGCGCCGTATCGTGCGAAGCGAGCGGCTCGTCAGCGAGACGTTCGACGTGGGCACGGAGCTCCCTACGGCTTTTTCCCTCGTCTATTTGGACGGGCGTGCGGACGAGGCGGTGCTTTCTGAGGTTCGAAGACGCATGAAGAACGTGGACGCGCCGTTTGTGCCTGGGACCGGGTTCCTCCAGCAGCTGATCGAGGATCACCCCCGAGCGCTCTTTGCCCAGATGCTCCAGACCGAACGGCCGGACCGCGCGTCGGCTTGTCTCGCCGAGGGGCGCGTCGCCATCCTCGGCGAAGGATCGCCGTACGCGCTCATCGCGCCGATCACGCTCTTTCATCTTCTGCACGCGCCGGACGACCGCTTCCTGCGCGCACAATACGGCACTTTTCTGCGCCTGGTGCGCTTCCTGGGCATCGTCATCTCCCTCTATCTGCCCGCCGTGTACACGGCAATTTCCCTCTATCACACCCACATTCTGCCCACCAGCCTCTTTACCTCCATTGCCGAGGCACGCGCAAGGGTCCCGTTTCCCGTTATTGTGGAAGTGCTCATCATGGAGATCTCCTTCCTGCTCATCAACGAGGCGGGCACACGAATTCCCTCGCAGATCGGCCCAGCGCTGGGGATCGTCGGCGCGCTGATCCTTGGCCAGGCGGCGGTAAGCGCGTCGATCATCAGCCCGATCATGATCATCATCGTGGCGCTGACAGGGCTCGGCAACTACGCCATCCCCGATTACGGGCTCGGAGTGGCCGTGCAGATGCTGCGCTTCGGGATGCTCCTGTGCGGGGCTGTCTGGGGATTATATGGGGTCGTCCTCTTTACCATGGCGCTGATGGCCTCGCTTTGCGGAATGCGTTCCTTCGGAGAGACGTACCTCTCGCCCGCCGCACCGAGTTCGCGGCACATGGAACTCCTCCTGCGTCGGCCGATGCAGGAGAGAAAGGATGAGGCTCGATGAATCCGCTTTCCCAGACGGAAGGGACTGTCCGGGCGCCTAGAAGAGCTCTCATCGTCCTGGCCGCGGTTTCCGTAACTGCACGGGTGACTTTCAGCGCCGCTGTAGACGTACAGACCGCAGGCAACGCTGCCTGGCTCCAGGCCCTTTTGTTTCCCCTGGCCTGCGCGCCAGGCCTCTCGGCGTTTTTCTATTTGACGGGAAGACCTGTGCCGCGGCCGGCGCAGAGCGCGGTCTGCGTGCTGTTTTTCATTCTGTTCGTTTCGGAATTCTCCTCCTGGCTGTACGCCGCGGCGGAATGCGCCGCCTATACGACGTTCAGCGATCTTCCCCTCCTCGCGCTGCTTCTGCCCGCGCTGGCGATAGCTGCGTATATCTCCTCGCTGGGCGGCGACGCCCTGGGCGGGCTTGGACAGGTCACCCTGGCCGTCGTTCCCTGGCTGTTCCTTCTCGCGACGGTCTGGCAGATCCGCGATATGCGCCCGGTTTACCTGACGCCCATCCTTGGCGGTGGGCTTCACGCCATCCTGCGCGGTGCATTCCTTTGCGCGGGCGCGGGGCTCTCTCTGCCCGCCGGGCTGTGGATCCTCTGGGGAGCGGGTAAGGAGGAGATCCCTGTGGGTGAGCGCCGCAGGGCAGCCTGTACATCTCCTCTCCTGTGCGCGCTGGCGGCTGCGGGAAGTTTAGCGATCCTCGGCATGCTCGCTCCGAATTATACGGGTTCTCCACGCACGCCCACGCGCGCCATGGAACAGTTGCTCATGGGCGGCGGCGCGAGTACCAGCGTGCAGTTTCCCCTGATGCTGCTCTGGTACAGCCTGCTCCTGCTCGGGTGTGTTTTCAGCTGTTCCTCCGCCGCGCAGAGCCTGAATGTGCTCGTGCCGCGCCTGTCCCTGCGCGCCTGCTCCTGGCTCTCCGCTCTGCCCTGTCTTGCGCTCATACCCGTATGGATGCGCCTGGGCAACGCCCGGGAGACGATGCTCGCCTGGCGCTGGCCTCTCTTTACGGGCGGTCTGATCCTGTCCGCATTTGGCGTCTGGATCCGCGAAAGGAGGAACGCCCGCCGTGCCCGATAGACCATGCCTCATATGCGCGGCGCTGGCTCTTTGCCTGTGCCTGTGCGGCTGCGCCCAGCACATGCAGCCGGAGAGCCAGGCCATCGCCGTCGGGATGGCCGTGGACCGCGCCGATCCCGGCGGTCTGCGCCTTTCCGTGCTCCTGCCGGAGAGCCACGCCTTTTCCGGACAGGGAGACGATGCATCGAGCGGATACTATATCGCCTCGGCCACTGGCGCTTCCTTCGCGGAGGCGCTCACGATCCTCCACGCCACCGTCCCGATGACACTGAACCTCGCCCAGCTCAAGATCATCATCGTCTCGCAGGAGATCGCCTCGGACGCCGTCTTCCCCGCCGTCGTCACCGATATGTTCCTTACGCATCGCCTGTACAGCTCCGCGTTTTTCGTCGTGAGCCTGGGCTCAGCGCAGGACGTTCTGCGCAGCCAGGGGGATGTCACCAGCCTGCGCGCCTCCAGCGCAATCCTCACGGGCATGGAGGACCGCGTCCGCAGAGGGATCGTTCCAGACGTGCGCTTTTCCGACCTGTACAACGACCTCCATTCCATCTACGGTTCGCCCGTCGCCATCCTGGCCGCAGCCGCGGATGGCACGCACACTACCCTGACCCCGCCGGGCCGTGCGGGAGACGCCCTGCCCGGCGCCATGCCCCGCGAAGGCCAAGCCGGCTGCGAATACGCCGGCGCGGCCCTCTTTCGCGACGGTCGCATGGTCGGTGTGCTCTCTTCGCTGGAGGCGGCCTTCCTCGGCTACCTGCGCGGCGGCACGCACGCCATCAGCTACGCTGTGCGCGGCCGTGCGGTGGATCTATCCCCCGTTCGGCCGGTGTCTGTTTCCATTGCTTTGGGGGAAGACGCGCCACACATTTCCGTCGAGGCCCTGTTCGCCGTGACGGAGAGCTTCGCGCGGGAGGAGCTTGCCCGTCAGGTGGAGGCGGATATCGCCGCGCTGATCGCCAAGGGGCAGTCTCTGGGTGTGGAGCCCTTCGGATTCGCGGGGCGAGCGGCGGCCTCCTTCCCGGATGTCTCCTCGTGGCTCAGGTACGAATGGCTCCAACGGTTTTCCGAGGCATCGGTCCAGGTGCGAGCGACTATCCGTGTCCTGCGTGAATAAGGTTATTCCGCCCATTTTTGTCCACGCTCTTTACAGAAGCGCCGTCTTTCGCGTATACTGGAAGGGTCGGGTCAGATAGATCCACGTGCGTACCAAAGCAAGGGAGGGACCCTCTCTGTATCGCATTATTGTCAACCCCTCCGCCGGCGCCGGAAAGGCTGCCGCCATTCTCCCGGAAGTGGAGGCCGTCCTGCGGGAAAAAGGTCTCACCTATGATATCGCCGCGACGATGGCGCCCTGGGACGCAGCTGTGCTCTCCGCGCAGGCCGCGGCGGAGCACGTCGAGGGCGTGGTCGCCATCGGCGGCGACGGGACGTTCTTCGAGGTCTGCAACGGTTTGGCCGAGACAGGCACCGCCCTGTACGTGGTATCCTGCGGCACAGGCAACGATTTCGTGCGTTCCCTGCCCCTGCCCAAGGATCCCATTGAGGCGCTCAGGCTCCAGCTGAACACGCCGCTTCGCCCCGTTGACGCTGGCGCGGCGTCGAAATTCCGCTTTCTGAACGTCGCGGGCGCCGGGTTTGATGTGGAAGTCCTCCGCCAGACGGAGCGCTATAAATCCCGCTTCCACGGCATTATCTCCTATCTTCTGGGCGTGATCCGCACCGTGCGCATTTATCGCCCCTTCCATGGTATTCTGGAGGTGGACGGCGAGCGCGTCGAGGGGGATTTCACCCTCGTGGTCTTCGCCAACGGGCAGTATTACGGCGGCGGCATGCGTGTGGCGCGTAAGGCCGATCCCTGCGACGGCTACTTCGACGTCCTCTGGGTGCCCGCTCTTTCCAAGGCGCGTATCTGTACGCTCCTGCCCCTGTTCATGCCCGGCTGGTACGATCGGCTCAAGGTCGTCCGCCGCGTGCGCGCCAAGACGGCGCGGCTGATCTCGCCCGGCCTCACCGTCAATATGGACGGTGAGCTGCGCGATATGGACGATACCCAGTTCCGCCTCCTCGCGGGCGCCCTGCGAATGGGGCTTCCCGAGCGAAAGCGCTGACGGACGCGAACCCGGCCCTCCGCAAGGGAGCGCCGGTTTTTTTCTTGCTTTTTCCGTAAAATGCCGGTAGAATACCTACGTCGGCAGGCGGATGTCCGCCGCCAGGCATGACAAGGAGAGAAAACCCATGAAGGAGACCGGAACCCTGTATGCTGATTGGCAGGAATACGAAGTCACCTACACTCCGGACGTCGTCTTCGCCCAGCGTGAGACCGGACCTCTGAAGCTGCAGATCCTCACGCCCGCCGCGCCAAATATCCCGCGCAAGCCCCAGCCCTCTCTGTACACGGAGCTGCGCGCGAAAGGCCTGGTGCCTGCCGAACCGCCGCGCAAGGATCCCCGCCGCTTCCCCCTGATCGTAGATGTGCCCGGCTCCGGCTGGGGCGGCGCTACAGGATACATTCACGTGCCGAAGATGGTCGAGCTGGCCCGGGAGGGCTACGTAGTCGCCTCGGTGGAATACCGCGGCACCTTCAAGGACGACGTGCGCTTCCCCGCCGCCGTGCAGGATGTCAAAGAAGCCATCCGCTTCATGCGCGCCCACGCCGAGGAGTACCTCGTGGATACGGAGCGCGTTGCTCTGCTGGGCGATTCCTCGGGCGGACACACCGTCGCCATGGCCGCGCTCACTGACAGCGAGGATCGCTTCAACATCGGCGCGCATCTGGATATGCCCACCAATGTGCGCACCTGCGTGATCTTCTATGGCCCGAACGACCTGACGAACCTCGTTCAGGACCGCAAGGACGAGGGCAAACGCCTGCGTCCGGGCGAGGATCCCTGGCCCTTCGAACTGCGGGAAATCTTCCGCGACGACGCCTTTGACGACCCCGCCGCGCATCTGGCCGACGCCAGCCCCATCAATTACATCGAAGCAGGCAAAGCTATGCCCTCCTTCCTCTTCCTCAACGGCGAGGAAGACCCCATCATTCCCCTCAAGCAGGGCATGCGCTTCTGCGAGAAGGTGCGCTCCTGCGGCGGCCGAGCGGATTTCTACCGCATCGTCGGCGCAAAGCACGGCGCAGGCTGCTGGACGACCGAGACCATGCGCCTCGTGCGCCAGTTCCTTCGCGCGACACTCTGACCGCAGGCGTAAAAGGATCCCCCTCCGCATTTGGAGGGGGATCCTTCTTTTTATTCGCCGTCCAGGGAACGCGAGAAGATCTGCGCGAGGCCCCGCGCCATCCCATCCACCAGAAGCTCCTGATACGCTTCGTCCTCAAGCTTGAGGTCCTCGTCATAATTGCTCATGTAGCCCATCTCCACAAGGATGGAGGGCACTGTGGACCAGTTCAGGCCCGAATAGGTGTCTCGCCGGAAGATGCCTGCCGGATGCGCGCCCGTCGCCTTCGCCATGGCCGGCAGGAGCAGCTCCGCCGCTTGGTACGAGGGCAGCGCGATCGAACCCGTCTCTGTGACGTACAGACCGATACCGTTGGCCTGCGCGTTGGTCGAGCCGTTGCAATGCAGGCGCAGAACGATGTCGCATCCCGCGTCGTTGCACATCTGCGCTCGCTCAATATTGGAGATATCCACGTCGTTGGTCGTGCGCGTCATGATCACGTCCGCGCCGAGGCCCTCGAGCCGGTCGCGCAGTTTCAGGGCGATGTCGAGGTTTACGGCGTATTCCGGCGTGCCGGTGGCCGCACCGGAGGTCCCGGAGGCCACCTTGGCCTTCGTCTCCCGGCTGCCGGGGGCGACGGGCTCCTGATCGTTGTTGCCGTGGAGCTGATGGCCGGGATCGATGCCGATGATCAGGCCCGTCAAGGGCAGCTGGACCTTTTCGCCCCGATCCAGCCGAAGCGTCCCGTCTCCCTCCGCCGTTGCCTGGACTCCTTGCGGTGCCGGAGTCACGGTCGGCGTAACGGCTGCGGGTACACCCATCGGGTTCGCCTGTACCACGACCACGTCCTCGTCGAGAGATTCTTGTTCGATCGGAGGGATAGTTGCGACCTGAGTCGGTTCCGCCACCGGTGTAAACAGCGTGATCTCCGCGTCGCTGATGTGGTGCCGCGCCGCCAGAACGAGCCTGTCGATCACGAAATAGGCGCAAAGGATCACCAGCGCACAAGCGAGCAGGAAGGCCAGAAACCGTCCTGCTCGCAGTTTTTTCTTGTGTTTTCTCCGCGTCATGGGAAAACCTCCGTCATGGCATGATATGTTCTATGCCTTCCAGACGTTTTTCCTGCTCGTTGAGTTCCATGATCAGGCCGATCAGCCACTGCATATCATAGAGCTGGATGCTTCCGTAGGGCGCACCGAGTACTGTCTCGACCGCGTGACGATAGGCATTGAGCTTTTCGAGGATGTCGATGGCGCACTCCGGGTTATCCTTCTCCGCCGCGAGCGTGAAGCCGATCTCGTCGGTGAGGCAGGCGCCCAGATTCATCACGAGCTCGGCCAGGCGATCCGGATAAGGCGTATGGAACGCGCCCTCCTCGAGGCCACTGAGCACGACATCCCGCATGAGCGGCAGAAGCTTTTCGATATAACCGCGCTTGAGGCTGTCTCGCAGGAGCGCGCCTTCGCCAGCGTAGGCCACGCGAATGATCAGGCCGATGAAATCGGTATTCTTCTGGTTGAGCAGGCCGATGTGCGCGAGAAGGGCGTTCAGCCGCTCAATGGCATCGCCAGAACAGGACGCAAGCGCCTCCTGCGCATAGCCGCAGGCGACCTCCACCTTCTCCGCGCAGATCGCCTCAAGCAGGCGCAGTTTGGAATCGAAGTGGTGGTAAAAACCGCCCTTGGAAAGGTCAAGCACATCGAGCACGTCCTGGACGCTGGTGCCTTCGTATCCATTTTGATAGAAGAGCTTCTCCGCCGCGTCGATGATGGCCTGTCTTCTTTGGTCTCCCTTTTTCATATCGATCGTCCTCCGAAAAGTACAAACGTCGGTCTGTTTGCTTGTATTATACTAAAACCGAACGGAGTTTGTCAATACTTTGTAATACAACTTTTGTAACAAATGATTTTCGAGGGAAACAGCGTTTCCTGATCGAAACTCGTCTGGATATAGAAAGCTCGAAAAACGTGTGATTTCAAGGTTTTCCGC
>CACZOT010000307.1 GCA_902782795.1 uncultured Eubacteriales bacterium
GGAGATGAGCGGGATGCGATACGCCGCACTCAAGGACGCCGTCTGGGCCTTTATCGATATGGCGGCCGACGCCCATGACGCCATCTGGCGTGCCGTGCGGCGCGCGGGCCTGCGCGTCAGCGACAAGGATCTGCACTTCTGGGTCTTCGGCATCGCAGGAGCGCTCCTGTTCGCGCTGGCGTGGCGGCTTTTCTGGCGGCTTCGGAGGCACCCGGGCGTGGCGGCCTTCCTCTTCTCCTTTATGACCATGGCCCTGCTCGCCCTCGCCGTGGAGATGGGCCAAGCGATCTCCGGCACCGGCGCGATGCAGCTTTCCGATATCGCCGCGGGCATGGCGGGGTTCCTCGTTTTCGGCTGCGCGCTCGCCCTCGCCGCCGGGGCGGTCCTGGGCCTGCGCCGCCTCCTTCGCCGGAGGGGCGCGCCAAAGAAGCGGAAGTAGGCGTCCCGTTCCACTGCAATGTTTTTTTCATCCATCAAAACAAAACGGGCTTCGGCGTCCTGACCGCAGGACGCCGAAGCCCGTTTTTGTTCGCCGAGCGCTTTTTCACATACCCCGCAGCGCCTCCGCCAGAGCTCCGGCGTTGGCGCGCATCGCGGAAAAATAACCGTCCGGTCCTTCCGCGCCGGCGTGGGTCGAGAGGATATCCACGCGGCAGACAGCGTATCCCGCGGCCGCCAGGGCGTCCGTCAGGCTGGGCGGAGCCTGTTTCTCCACAAGCACCAGCTCGCAGCCCGCGGCGGCCAGGCGGTCCAGCAATTCGGCCAGGTCGTTGTCCAGATACTCCGCCCCGGCCTCGCGCGGCACAATCGCCCACTGCAGGCCCATCTCCTCCGCGAAGTAGCACAGCCCCTCCTGCAGGAGGGCGGCGCGCGGCCGCGGGAGCCCCGCGACGGCGGCGCGCATCTCCTCCCCGAGGGCTTCCAGGCGCGCGTCGAAGGCGGCGAGGTTGCGCGCGTAGAGATGGGCGTAGTCCGGGTCCAGCTCGGCGAGGCCCGCGGCGATCACCGCGGCCATGCTCCGCGCCCCGGAGACCGAGAGGAACAGCCAGGGGTTCGGGCCGGAGAAATGGCCGGACGGGTCCTCCTCGCCGTCTGTCTCCCCCAGGTCGACGAGGGGCATGTTGTCCAGAACGGTCAAAACGGCCGCGTCGCCCCCGGAGACGGCGCTCTCGAAGCTCTCCAGCCCTCGCCCGCCGAGGATGCACAGATCTCCCCCGGCCAGGAGCGCCGCGTCCCAATCCGAGAGGGAGTAGGAGCGCAGGCAGCCGTCCTGGGGCTGGACCAGACAGCGCAGGCTGACGCCCGGCACGCCCTCGCAGACGCCCGCCGCCAGCGCGTAGACCGGGTAAAACGAGGCCCACGCCGCGATCGTATCCGGCGCCTGGATGGGCGCGCAGCCGGACAGCAGGCACAGGGCGACGAGGAGCGCGCCCAGGCGCGCGGCGGGGCTTTGGCGACTGTCAGATTTCCAGCGCATTGACGTATACCATGGGCAGGCGCTCGCCGTAGAGATGCGACATATCCGAAAGGCACAGGCACCTCGGCGCGGCGTAGCCGTCCCTGTCCGCCTGGAACTGGATGATGGTCACGCCGGTGTGGGTGATATCGAACGAGGCCCACATGATCTGCGGCGGGATTTGCAGAAGGTGGGAGATCCATGTAAGGCCGAAGCCCTGGTGGCAGAACACGGCCACGCGCTCGTCGCTGGGCCTCTCGGCGCGGTAGACGCGGCCCTCGCGCACGTAGCCCTGGCGGGCCAGGAACTCGTCCGAGGCGGCGATGATGCGCCCGTAGGCGGCCTCGCCTTCGATCGCGGCGAATTCGGGGAGCTTATACCATTCGTCGCCCGCGCGCAGGCTCTCCTCGCGGCGGAAGGCGGTGTTCGGCACGGAGGTGAAGGCCCAGGTGCGGCCCTGATCCGTCTCCACGGAGAGATCGCGCCAGGCCAGGCTCTCGCTGGTCCATTCCTCGACCTGGAAGGGAATGCCGGTCAGCTCGCAGAAGGGCTGGGCGGTCTGCTGGGCGCGCTTGTTGGCGGAGGCGTACACGCGGTCAAAATGCCGCGCGGCCAGACGGCGGCCGACCGCTTCGGCCTGGCGGCGGCCCTTTTCGGTGAGGGAATCCGGATCGTAGATGGGGTCTCCATGGCGGATGATGTAGAGGAGCATGGCGTACAACGCCCCTTTCTGTGAGATGGGGTCCCTGGGCTTCCATTCGGCGCTCGAACCGCCGCGCGCGGAACGCGCTTTCGCGTTCCCGCCCCGCGGCCGACCGCGTCCATTATATCATCCTCCCGCGGCTCGGGCAACCAAACGGCGCGCGGCGTTGCGCGTGCGGGCAGGGGCGTGGTATACTCTTTGCGATGCGATACGCAAAGGAGTGTTGGGCCATGTCAGAGCGCAGAGAGCCGCCCGTCGAGGGCATGAGCGAATTCTTCACCGCCCGCGTCGAGACCTACGAGGCGCACATGCTGGAATACTGGGACAAGGTCTACGAGCTCTTCGCCGATCTCCTGCCCGAGGATGCGCGGGAGATCCTCGACCTGGGCTGCGGCACCGGCCTGGAGCTGGACGCCCTCTTCGCCCGGAAAAGCGATCTGCGCGTCGTGGGCGTCGATCTCACGCCCGCCATGCTGGACAAGCTGCGCCGAAAGCCCTACGCCGCCTCGCTGGAGCTGATCCAGGGGGATTATTTCGCCGTGCCCCTCGGCCGGGAGCGCTTCGACGCCGCCGTCTCCTTCGAGACGCTGCACCACTTCCCCTACGAAAAAAAGCTCGGCCTCTACCGCCGCCTGCGCGAGGCCATCCGCCCCGGCGGGGTCTACCTCGAGTGCGATTATATGTGCGATACGCGCGAGCAGGAGGACTTCTTCCTCGCCGAGGCCGCGCGCCTGCGCCGCGAGGCGGGCCTGCCCGCGGACGCCTTCGTCCACTACGATACGCCCGTGACCGTCGCCCGCCAGAAGGAGCTGCTCGCCGCCGCCGGTTTCGGCCCGGTCGAAGAGCTCTACAACGAGGGCGGGACGGTGATCCTCCGGGCGTACAGAGCGTAGGGCGCCCCGCTCAAGGGCCAATTTCGATAATACAGCAAGCTCCGGTACCCTGGCGACAGGATATCGGAGCTTGCTGTTTATACCATTCCCCAAGTGAGGGGTCTCGGGGGAATCATTCCCCCCTGCCAGGGATTCAGGGGACGGCGTATCCAGGCCCTCGCGCCTCAGTCCAACGTCGGCGGGGCGGGCGGGAACTCGTCGCCTCGGCCCTCGGCGATGGCCTTTTCACGCATTTTTTTGAAGAATTCCATCTTCATCTGTTCCGGGTCGAGGCCGCGGGCGATGGCGTCCTTTTCGAACTCCAGGATCTGGCGGCACATCTCGAAGCCGCGCTCGCGCTCCTTCTCATCAGGGGTGGGGGCGGGCACGCCGTAGGCGTTGATGCCGAAGCGCTCGCATTCGAAGAGGGAATGCTCCAGATGGTATTCGCTGGTGACCAGGGCCACGCGCGCGCCTTTTTCCAGGAGCTTGACGGCGTTGACGATGTTCTCCGTGGTGGTGCGGGATTTGTCCTCCAGGTGGATGATTTCCTTCGGCACGCCGCGCGCGACGAGCATCTCGCGCATGACCTCGGCTTCGCTGCGCTTGCGGTCGCGCGTGATGCCGCCGCAGGGCATGATGACCGGCGCGCCGGTTTCTTTCCAGAGGGCGACGGCGGTGTCGATGCGGCTCTTGAGCTGGTTCGAGGGGGTGTCGTCCGGGTTCAGGCGGTGTCCGAGGATGAGGATGGCGTCCGTTTTTTTCCATGGTGTTTCCCTCCTGGTTTGTATGTAGCGGGGTGGAAGCGCTCCCGATCAATCCGGCGCGAAATGCTCCTCCAGCCAGCGGGCCACGGCGTCCTCCTCGTTGGAACCGATGACGCCGGTCGCCGCGGCCTTGCATTCGGGCGCGGCGTTGGCGACGGCCCAGCTCTCGTCGGCCGCGGCGAAGAGGTCGACGTCGTTAGCGCCGTCCCCGAAGGCGACGAGGCGGTCGCACCCGAGCATGTCGGCGAGCCGGCGCGCCGCGCGGGGCTTGGTGGCCGCGGCGGGCATGATCTCCAGCCAGGTCTCGCCGGAGTAGAGATCGCGCTGGTACACGCAGTGATACGCGTCGCGGTACCTGTCGTACAGCGGCGCGAGCTTTTCCTCCTCGCCGATGCAGGAGAAGTAGAAGCGGTCGCCGTCGAAGAGCCGGGCTGCCGCGTCCACGGGACGGTCGCGCGGATCGCCCTTGCGCGTGGCGATGAATTCCCGGGTGGGGCGGTTGACGCCCTCGCGCAGGTAGGAGAAGCGCTCCGCACCGTCGATCCAGGCGTAGACGATGGGCTGCACGCCTCGCCCGAGAAGAGTCTCCGCGAGGCGGTCGGCCTCCTCCGGGGCGAAAAAGCTCGCCTGCAGGACCGCGCCGGTGGCGTTGTCGCGAATGAAGGCGCCGTTGTAGAGGATGAGCGGGAAGGCGGCCTCGAGGCCCTCCGTCGCCTTGCGAGCGGTGTTCCAGGAGCGCGCCGTTGCGTAGGAAAAGCGCATGCCGCGCTCGATCAGGGCGCGCACCGCGCGGTTCGTGTAGGCGGACGTGCGCTGGTCGCCGCGCAGAAGCGTGCCGTCCAGGTCGGTCACATACAGTGTGGGCATGGCCTGTCTCCTCCTCTCAGGCGTTTCTCCCCAGGGCCCGGCGAGCCCTCCAGTCCGGGAGGACCGAGGCGACGACGGCCCAGAAGCGCGGGCCGTGGTTCATCTCCCGCAGGTGGGCGAGCTCGTGCACCACGACGTATTCGACGAATTCCTCCGGCATGCGCATCAGCCGCCAGGAAAAGCAGACGGTCCCTTTGCTGGAGCAGCTGCCCCAGCGCGTCCGGGCGGAGGTGACGCGCATGCCGCGCGGGCGCACGCCCATGCGCGCGGCGTAGCGCTCCAGAAGGGGCGGAAGCTCGGCCTTCGCCCTGGCGATCAGCGCTTTGCGCTCGGCCTCGGTGGGCTCGGGCGGACGCAGGGCCTGGCGCTCCTGCCAGCGGCGGCGGTGCGCCTCGATGAGATCCGCCTTTTCGCGCACCAGGCGGTCGATCTCCCGTGCGGGGAGACGCAGCGGCGCGCGGACGATGAGCTCGCCCTGCGGCCCGATCTGCATGGCCACGGACCGCCTCCGCGAGCGGATGAGGGTGTACTGCTCCATGAAACGCTCCTGATGGGGGAATTGCGCCGCGATCCCGCGGGATCCGGCCCGAGGAACAGTATAGCACGAAAACGCGGCGCGCGCATACTTTTTCACGGAAGCGTTCCCGCGGCCGCCGCGAGGCCGGTTCTATCCCCCGGAGACCGCGACGAGATCGCGCACCGCCTCGAACTTACCCGGGCCGAAGCCGTTCACCAGCATGAGCTCTTCCACCGAGCGGAAGGGCCCGAACTGCTCGCGGAACTCGACGATCCGCTCCGCCAGCACCGGACCGATCCCCTCGAGCGCCTGCAGCATCTCCACGCCGGCGGTGTTCAGATCGACGCGGGGCTCGCCGTCCACGACCAGGAGGCCGGGCTGGTCCGCGCGGCCCACGGGTTCGTAGGGCCCGTAGGAGGGGACGGCGGCGCGGGTGGTGAGCGCCACCGCGAGGATCGCCATCAAGGCGACGCACGCGAGGATGCACATGTCCACGCCGGCTTTATGGTCCTTCGCCGCCATGCCGCGCCACCTCCCGCCGATTCGTCTCTCCTTTAGTTATGCCGCAGACGCGCCATCCTGTCAACCCTGAACGCGTCGGAGGCGCACGAAAAGGCGGCAAGGGCGGGGGAGATTGACCGCGCCTTTAGTCGATGCTATACTCTTTTCAACAAGCCGGTTCATGGAGAGGGGGGATACGATGCGCTTGGAAACGGATCGCTTGATCCTCCGGCCGTGGGAAGAGAGCGACGCGGAGAGCTTATTTCTCTATGCGAGTCATCCCGATGTGGGGCCGATCGCCGGTTGGCCGGTTCATACCAGCGTGGAGAACAGCCGCGCGATCATCCGGAGCGTTCTTTCGGCGCCGGAAACCTATGCTGTCGTAGTCAAAGAAACAGGGGAACCCGTCGGCAGCATTGGGTTGATGCTCGGAAAGGCCAGCAATATCGGCCTCCCCGATTCAGAAGGGGAGATCGGCTACTGGATCGGGGTCCCGTACTGGGGCCGGGGGCTGATCCCGGAGGCGGTCCGGGAGCTCCTGCGGCACGGTTTTGAAGACCTGCAGCTCGGGAGAATCTGGTGCGGGTA
>CACZOT010000308.1 GCA_902782795.1 uncultured Eubacteriales bacterium
TCGCCCAGGCCGCCCTCTTCGCAGATCTTCTTGAGGGTCTGGCTGTCGGTGCGATAGCGGTTCTGGTAGCCGATGGTGAAGAGCTTGCCGCTCTTTTTCCAGGCGGCCATCATCTTTTCGGCATCCTCGGTGCTGGCCGCCATCGGCTTTTCGCAGATGACGTGCTTGCCGGCTTCGAAGGCCGCCACGGTGATGGCGCAGTGGGAAACGTTCGGGGTGCAGACGTGCACGTCCACGATCTCGGGGTCCTTCAAAAGCTCGCGGTAGTCCGCATAGACCTTCGCGTCCGGCGTGCCGTACTTCTTGGCCGCCTCTTCAGCGCGCTCGATCTTGATGTCGCAGAAGGCCACGATCTCGCAGCGATCCTTGAACTGCGCCAGCGCCGGCAGGTGCTTCTGATTGGCGATGCCGCCGCAGCCGATGATACCGGTTTTGATCTTGCCCATAGGAAAAACCTCCTTCATTGTTTATGAATTCATTATACGTCACAGGCGTCCATCCGTCAATCGATTGAACAAAACTCAAAAAATGTGTCGACTTTGGCCAAACATACCCGGTTGACTTTTGCAATGTTTATGATACAATGGGAAAAACGCTACGAAAGCGAGGGATCCACATGGCGGAAATCACGCGCAACTGCGCCGGCGGCGCGGTGTTTTTCGGAGACGAGCTGTTCCTTCTGAAAAATGACAAGGGCGAATGGGTGCTGCCCAAGGGCGTGATCCGCGAAAAGCAGAGTCCGCGCGAGGTGGCCCTGGCCCGCGTATCGGCGGAGGCCGGCATCACCGCCCGGATCCTCGCTCCTGTGGGCGACACGCGCTATGAATTCTATTCGCAGACGCGCAAAAAGAGCGTCTGCAACCGCATCCAGTGGTTCGCCATGACCGCAGATCATCGCGGCTACCGCATCGCCTTTGAGCAGGGCTTCGTCGACGGCGATTACTTCCCGCTGGAAAAGGCTCTGGAAATGATCTCTCACGAACAGGACGCGGAGATCGCCCGCAATGCCTGGGCGGTCTGCCGGGGCGAAAAAGCCGAATAAGCGCCAAATAACGCAGGGCGGCTCTCCCGTTTTTCGGGGAACCGCCCTGTTTTTATTGCTGGATCTCCACCCATTCGCCGGGCTTTTTGAGCGCTTCCACGCCTGCGCCGCGCACCGCCATGATGCGCAGCGTGTCCCCGTGCGGGACGATCTTCGTCGGGTCGCGGAAGAATTCGACCAGATGGACGATGAAGCCGTGGAAGAAGTCAGACGCCACGTTGATGACCTTCTGCCCGTCCGGGCCGGTGATGTTCATCATGAAGTTTCCGCCCTTCTCGTAGCCGGTCAGCACGGCGGCGCGGCCGTCCTCGAAGGCAATGGTCATCTGATACCAATCCTTGCCGGAGAGGGCCATGACCTTCTTGGGCGCGGCCTTGATGAGCATCATGATCGGCTCCAGCTGGTGGATCGAATAGGTCTCAAAGCCGTTCGGCCCCCAGGAGGCGATGGAATCGGCTTTTCCCAGCCCCTGATACTCGTCCGCGTATCGGAGCGCCGAGGTGGAATAGCAGGGCGTGCCGTTTTGCTCCGCCAGGTCGAAGATGCGCCTGGCCGTGGCATAGTCCGGGGCGAAGGTCTTGTCGATATAGGTGGGCTTGCCGGACCTGAGCGGCAGCTGGCTCAGCTCCTCGTGCATCTCGCAGTTGTCGGGAGAGAGCACGATGATGCCGTCCGCGCCGGCGACCGCCTCCTCGATGGTCATGGCCTGGGGGATGCCCATGTCCCGGCACCACTGCGCGTTCGTGCGCCCGCCGATGGGGCTGTCGATCATGCCGTAGGCAAGAGAGACCTCCATCTCCCCGTTTGAAGCCTCCTTGATCCATTTGGGATAGTTGTTGGCGTGCCACTCATCCAGATAGTAGTCGATGAATGCGAGCTTCATGTCTGTCCCCTCCCCTTACAGCTGGATCTCCCGGTGGGATTCGGCGGAATCGTAGATCGCCTGCATCATCTTCGCGGTGATGATGACCGTCTCAATGTGGGAGGGCAGCTTCTCGCGGGTCTCCAGGTCGTTCACGAAGGCGTCGATCTCGTTCTGGAAGTGGTCGCGGGTCTTGACCTCGGGCACGTATTCCACCAGCGCGCCATTCTCGGCGGCGTAGAACTTGAAGGTGGAGCCATAGCTCAGGCGGATGCCGCCCTTGTCGCCCATGAAGTCGATGAACATCTCGTCCTCGTTGATGTTCTGCGCCCAGGCGCCGTTGAA
>CACZOT010000309.1 GCA_902782795.1 uncultured Eubacteriales bacterium
GCCGGGGCGGCCGCTCGCCCCGGCGCATTTTCGAAAGGAGGATCTCCCCATGAAGAAGCTGACCCGCCTCATCCGTCTGGAGCTGACCGCCTGCCTGCGCCAGCTGCGAGAAAGCGCCCGCTGCGGCACGGCCGAGGGCGTGCTCATGGTGGCGTTTTTGCTGATCCTGAGTGCCGGTCTGGCCTGGGCCCGCATGAGCGGGCTCGGCGTCGGGGCGGTCCTTCTGCCGCTGTTCGCCGGGAGCGCCCTCCTGGGCGCGGCGGTGTTCAACCGCATGAATGCACTGGAGCTGCTCGCCGGGAAGGAGATACACGCCCTCCGCGCCATGCCCGCCGAACCGGGCACGGTGCTGCTTATCAAGGCAGAGAAGCAGCTGTTTGCAGGGGGCGTGATCTTCGCCGCGGTGATCGCGGCTGTCTCCGCGGCGATGCTTCTGGCGGGGTATGCCCTCGTCCCGATCGCTCTGGGGGGCCTCTGCTGCTGCGCCGCGTTCTGTCTGGGACAGAACGCGCGCATGGCGCTCCTGGTGCGCGGCAGCCGGGCAGGTCTTGGCCGCGCTGTCGCGCTGGCTGCGGGCATCGCGGCGCTGATCGCCTGCCGAAAGGTCCTGCGCGGCTCCTCCCCGATGGCGCTGTTCGAGCGCGCGGCGGGGGCATATACCTCCTGGCTCGGCGCGATCCTCGCCTTGCTCCTGGCGGGTTTGGCCATGGTGAAACTCCTCCTGTACCGCAGCCGCGGCGCACAGGTGCGCTCCGCTTCCGAGGAAGCGAGCCCCGCCATCCCCGCTCCTATCGAGCGGTTCCTGCGCCGTCTGGATCCCGTCCTCCGGCGCGATCTGCGCGGGATGCTCCACAACCCCCGCGAGCGCCGCGCCCTCCTGAAGGGCCTGGCTGGGCTTCCCCTTCTCGCCTGGGGAGGCGCGCTGCTGATGCGGTTCGAGATCGTACCCATGGAGCTCACGCCCCGCCTGTCGCTGGGGCTGATCCTCCTTCTCACGGCCGGCGCGGCGGGGGGGCTCTTCGCGCGGCCCCTGACCATGGGCTACGAGGGCTCCATGATCCTCGTATACATGATGAGCGGGCAGCGCGTTTCCCAGCTGCAGCTGCGGCGCGTGGGTTCGATCCTGGCTCTGACCATGCCGGTCTGCGCGATCATGGGGCTCGTCTCGGGGCTCCTCCTCGGCTGCGGCGCGGCGGATCTGCTCCTCTGCCTGCCCGCGGGGCTGTGCGCCTGTGCGGCCTGCGCGGCCATCGAGGGATACGCCGCCATCCGCGGCACATCTTGGTACAACGACATGGCCAAGCCGCGCACGTCCTCGCGCCTGCTGGGGCAGATGGCCCGGGCCGCTCTGGAGGCCGGATACTTCGCTGGCGCAGCCCTGGCCGGGCAGATCCCTGGCGGCGACAGGACCGTCATCCTCGCCTGGGGCGGGCTCTGCGCCCTGGCCGCCTGCGCGGCTTGTTGGAAGATTCAGAAGGGAGATGCGAAATTCTATGGAGAATACCAAGCTGTCGCCGTCTGAGATCGTGCGTGGTTGGTTGCTGCGCGCCAGCCTGCTCGCGGCGCTCATCCTCCTGGCGGGCGGGACCTTCGGGTTCCAGTCCGCCCGCTTCACCGGCGAGACCGCCACCCTCGAGGCCATCGGCGCGGGAGACATCTTCCGCAACAACGCCGGGATGCTGCTGACCAATCTGCTGGGCGTCCTGCTGCTGGGGCTCCCGAACCTCGTCTCCGGGGCCATGAACGGCTACGCTCTCGGGAGCGCCGCGGCCATTTCCCTGCGGCAATACGGCGGGCTCTGGCTCGTGCGGGCCTTTCTGCCCCATGCCGTCCTGGAGCTGCCGGTGATCGTGGTCTCCGTCGCGGTGGGCTTCCTGCCCTGGCTCTGGATCGCCCGGCGCATCCGCCACCACGGGGAGCCTCGGCACGCCCTGCTCGGCGCCGTCGCCAAGGCCCTGCTCGCCGTCGCGGGCGTGTGCCTCCTGGTCCTGCTCGCCGCCGCCTGGATCGAGGCGAGAGTCTCGATGCGCGTGGCCACGTAGATAGTAGACATGTTTCCTACATAAACAGCAATAAGTTAGCGCATATTCTCCTCCTCTTCTCGACCCGCCAGCGTCCCGGGCGCTATACTTCGATTGTGCCAAGAAAACAGCAAAGGAGATGTTCCCCCATGAAAAAGACCCTCAAGAGCCTGCTGGCCAACAAGTGGTTCCTGCTGCTGGCGCTGGTGCTGGCCTCGTACCTGTACGCGGGCGTTTACGAACGCGCCGCGGTCACGCCCATCGACGAAATGCGCGAGATGATGTCCGCCGTGGCTGAGGAGGAATCCTTCGCCGAGGCCTACGCGGACATGGATTGGGGCATGAGCCTCGAGGAATACCAGGCCTCCGCCCAGAACGTCACCGTGCTCAAATCGCGCTATCTGCAGGGGCCGCTGAGCTTCCTGACGAGCCTGCTCTCACTGGTCACGGCGGTGCTGATCTGCCAGGCGTGCCTGCGGATCGGCGAAAGGCGTCGGGGCCTAGCGCCCGCCACGCGCCTGGCCGAGACCATCGACGTCACCCTGCCCGCCGCCCTGGCGGAGGCCGCGAAGTACCTGATCTTCACCCTTTGGGTGCTGCTGCGCAGGACGCTGCCGGATTACAGCCTCGCCCTCTCCGTGGCGGCTGCTCTCCTCTCCTGCGCCGCGCCCTATCTGCTCAACTGCCTGCACCGCAGACGCGAGGGCAAGCCCTACGGGACTGTCGCCATCGGCGGCGCGGCGGCTTCTGCCGTGGCCATCGCGTTCCAGCTGCTCTGAGAAAGAAAGGAGGCCTTCGATATGTCCGTTTCCCTGGAGATCCGCTCCCTCACCAAGCGCTACGGCGAACAGACCGCGCTCGATTCCGTCTCGCTGGCCCTGGAGGGCGGCGCCGTCACCACGCTGCTGGGACCGAACGGCTCCGGCAAGACTACGCTGATCAAATCCATCCTGGGGCTCCTGCGGCCGGACGGCGGCGAGCTCCTGTGCGGCGGGGAGCCTTGCCGCATCCCTTACCCCTCCCGGCTGCGCCGGCGTTTTCTCTACATCCCAGACGACCCGATCGTCTCGGAGTACCTGACCGGGCGGGAGAACCTGGAATACCTCGCGGCGCTGTACGGCGCGGAGGCGTCCCCCGCGCGGCTGGAGGAGATCCTCGCCAAGTACGGCCTCGCGGAGGCCTCCGGCAAGCTCGCCAAGGACTACTCCCGCGGCATGCGCCAGCGCCTGTGCCTGAGCTCCATGGAGCTCTACGCGCCGGAGGTGCTCATCCTGGACGAGCCCACCAACGGTCTGGACGTGCTCGCCATCCGGCAGCTGGCCCTGCTCCTGCGGGAGCTCGCCGAGGCGGGAAAGCTGGTTCTGGTCGCCACGCACGATATGACCTTCGCCAAGCTCGTCTCCCACCGCGTCGCCGTGATCCGCCGCGGCGAGGTGATCGAGCAGGGCGAGATCGCCCTCTTCACCGCGCGCTACGGCAGCGTCGAGAACGCCGTGTTCACGCTCCTGCAGGAGGGCGCCGCGTAGGCGCCCGGACCCCGGGCGCGCTTTTCCCGATTTTCCGCGTGGTTTTTACAGCTTCTTCATTGACAGACAGGCCGCATGGGCGTATAACATAGCTGGATCGAAACGATCCAGGTCTTCGGGGCAGGGTGAAATTCCCGACCGGCGGTATAGTCCGCAAGCCGCGTTCGCGGCACGAACCGGTGCAATTCCGGTACCGACTGTGCAAGGAGGCGCGAGCCTCCCGAAAAAGTCAGGATGGTAGAAGACGACGCACAAGCGCCTGCATTCGTGTCCACGCCCCGGGACGATTCCCGCGGGCGTGTTTTGTTTTTCCGGCGCGATGTTTCCCCGCCGGAGGAAAAGGAGGTTCCTGTCATGTCTGAAGCGAACGCCATTACCAAGACCCAGCGCCTCACGCTGGCGGCCATGCTCGCCGCCATGGCCTACGCCGCCATGCTCATCACGCGGCCCCTGCCCGCGGTGGCGGGCTTCCTGAGCTACGATCTCAAGGACGTGGTCGTGGCCATTGCCGGATTCCTGCTCGGCCCGGCGACGGCGGGGCTGATCACCATCGTGGTCTCGCTGATCGAGATGCTCACCGTGAGCAGTACCGGCCCCATCGGCCTTCTCATGAACATCCTCTCCACGGCGGCGTTCGTGCTGCCCTCGGCCATCGTCTACCGGCGCAGCCGCACGCTCCGCTCGGCGGCGATCGGCCTGGCCGCGGGCGTGGCGCTCATGACCGTCATGATGCTGGCCTGGAACTACATCGTCACGCCCCTGTACATGGGCGTTCCTCGCGAGGTGGTGGCCGGGATGCTGATTCCCACCTTCCTCCCCTTCAACCTCATGAAGGGCGGGCTCAACGACGGCATCACGATGCTGCTGTACAAGCCTCTCTCCAGCGCGCTGCGCCGCACGGGCCTGCTGCCCCGCCGCGGCGATTCCGGCGCGCGCGGCCACAGCCCTGTCGCCACGATCGTCTCCGCGCTGGTGGTCATTACGTGCGTGGCGCTGTTCGTCATCCTCGCGCGTTAATAACGCGGTCCGCCCTGGAAGAGCGGCGTCCTCCGGGAACTCCGCTCTTTCTTTTTGCCCCGGA
>CACZOT010000310.1 GCA_902782795.1 uncultured Eubacteriales bacterium
AACGCCGATGACGAGACCCTGGGCAACATCTTTATCACCGGCGGCAGCTTCACCGTCAAGGCGGTCGACGACGCCATCCACGCGACCGCACTGCTCCAAATCGACGGAGGCAGCTTTGAGCTCACCGCCGCGGAGGGCATCGAGGGCACCTACATCCAGATCAACAGCGGCACGCTTGGCATCCAGGCCACGGACGACGGCGTCAACGCCGCGCATAAATCCAGCGCCTGGTCACCCACGGTGGAGATCAACGGCGGCGAGATCGCCGTCGTCATGGGCGCGGGCGACACGGACGGCGTGGATTCCAACGGCGATATCATCGTCAACGGCGGAACCATCAGCGTCACCGGCCAGAGCGCCTTCGATTACGACGGCTCCGCGCAGGTGAGCGGCGGCACGATCATCATTAACGGCCAGCAGGTGGATTCCATCCCCAACCAGATGATGGGCGGCAGAGGCGGTATGGGCCGCCGCGGCAAATAAACATCAGGAAACACGGCCCGGAAGGGAACGCCCTCCAGGCCGTGTTTTCCATCTTCGCATGACAAATACTGACAAAAGGAGATCGTGGCGCGAGGAACGCCAGAACGCCGGCGAGCGCAAAAGGGATGTATGGCGCGGAACACCGGAGAATGGTCGGCAGTGTCGCCAGATTGATGGGAATTGACGGAAACTGGGGCCCTACGGACGCCAAACCTTCTGTCCCCAGTCAGGGCCTAGGGAGATCCAAACGGATCGCAAGACCGGTGGCGCTGCGCCGAAACCCTCCTCCGTCGAGCGATCTTCGTCCCAGAAGGCGGGAGAACCCCGAACCCGTCGCGAGGCCTGCGACAGGAACGAGCCGCTTGTCGGAAAAGAATGCCGGTTGCTCCTATCGGAGCGGACGTAGGGAGGCCGCAACGGGGTAGTGGTCCGAAAGGTAGACCCCTTCGTACTCGTCCGTCCACAGAGCGGCGGGTGCTTCGGCTTCGAAGCCGCGGGAGAAGATGTAGTCGATGCGCGGCTGACGCACCCTGCCGTAACCGTGGAAGGTGTTCTCGAGACCGTCGCTCTGCTCTGTCAGGCGCAGCTGTTCGTCCGCGAGGAGCTCCCGCACGCAAGGCTCGTCCGGGAAGGCGTTCAGGTCGCCCATGAGCAGCAGCGGCCAGGGCCGGTCCGCGAGCGCGCAGCGCATATAGGCGACAAGCTGCCGCGCGCCCAGCAGCCGCGCCTCGGGGCTGACGTGGTCCAGATGCGTGTTGATCACATGCCAGGGCGAGCCGCCCTCCAGGGGCTGGAGCTGCATGTGGGTGAAGACGCGCGGGCAGTGGGATTGGATCTCAAAGCGGGAACCAGGCTCGAAGGGCGTGGGGGAGAGCCACCTGGTCTCCAGGCCGATAAGCTCGAAGCGGTCCTCGCGGAAGGCGATGGGATTGGATTCGCTGGATTCGCCGCCGCGCTGGCGGCCGAAGAGCCCGTATCCGCGCAAGTGCTCCCTGAGAAATGCCTGCATGTGGGGCCGGCATTCCTGGAAACCGATGACGTCCGGCCGCTCCGCTTCGATCTTCTCGAGGATCCGCCCCTTGCGGTGCGTAAAGACGTTGAGGCCGTCCCTGGGTGTATCGCAGCGCAGGTTGAATGTGACGATCTTCATAAGGGCATTCCTCCCCAAAACCATTGGTCGCTCGCGATCATTGTAGAATGGAAAGAGGGTGTTGTCAAGGTTTACACAGGGTGGGAAAACTGGTACAATCCCCATGAAAACAACACCGCGGGACCGACCGAAAAAAGGAGAGCTTTATATGAGCGAAACATGGATCGAAAAACGGATCAAAGCCGGGCGCGCGCTCTTTCACAATTTCATCCAGGAGACGGAGGAAGAATACTTTTCCGACCAGGACCTGAAAAAGCCGCAGCCGCCGCTGGCCAAAGCCCCGATGACCGAAACGGCCATCGATCTGCCCAGCGATTTCTCCGCCCTCGCGATCGAAAACGATTTCCTGCGGGTGATCAACAGCCGCAAGAGCCACCGGGTCTATACGGACGAGCCGATCACGCTCCTCCAGCTCTCGTATCTCCTCTGGTGCACCCAGGGCGTCAAGAGCGTGCGGGGCCGCGCCTACGCGACCATCCGCACCGTGCCCGGCGGCGGCGCGCGCCACCCCTTCGAGTGCTATCTGGCCGTGCGCAAGGTCGAAGGGCTGCGGCCCGGGCTCTACCACTATCTGCCCATGAAGCACCAGATCGAGTTCCTGCGGGAGGCGGACGGCTTCGAAGAGTGGATCGGCCGATCTCTGGCCGAGCAGCGCTGGGCCGAGAAGGCGAGCGTCGTCTTCTATTACAGCTGCGTCTTCTATCGGGCGGAGTGGCGCTACGGCATCTACGCCCACCCCACGGTGCTCATCGACAGCGGCCACGTGACGGAGAACCTCTACCTCGCCGCCACCTCCATCGGCCTGGGCAGCTGCGCCGTGGCCGCGGTGGACGCGAACGCGGCGGACGACGCTTTCGGCCTGGACGGCGTGGAGGAGACGATCTTCTACGCCATGCCCGTGGGGACGGTCGCGGCCAAGGACCAGGAGGCCGAGGACGCCTTCTACGCCTTCGTGCGCGAAGAGGGCCTGTGAGCGGAGGATTGGGACTCGGAACCAGCAATGACGCTGGACAGAACAGGGTGTTCCCGCTATAATGGACAGGAAGGGGTCTTTGGCTCCTGAAAAGGCAAAGCCGCCCCGCTGGAGGTACAAGGGCAGGCGGTCTCCTGCGCGAAAAACACATATCGGGGAAGAAAAAGGGAGGATCTGTTATGAAGCTTGGCATCATTCAGCGGCCGGTCGCGGCGAGCCTCGAGTACGCAAAATCGCTTGGTCTGGAATTCGTGGAATTCGACTGCAACCCGCCGGATTACTTTGGCGTGCCCCTGGAGGAGCTCTGGAAGGAGCAGGACGCCATCAAGGCCGCCGTGGCGGAGACGGGCGTGGAGGTCGGCGCGGTGGGGCGCTGGGCCAGCACGATCCTCGATCAGAACGGCGCGGTCATCCCCGAGGAATGGGCGGCCGTCAAGGCCGTGATCGATTTCGGCCATTACGTCGGCGCGAAGTATTTCCTCTGCAGCGTCAATTACGTCAAGGGACTGAGCTATTACAAGAACATCACCGCGGCCATCAAGGTTCTCAACGATATCGTCGCCTACGCCAGGGAGAAGGGCATGGAAAGCGCCATCGTCAACTGCATGATGGGCGATAACTACATCCGCACGCCGGAGCAGTGGCGCCTGGTGCTGGACGAGGTGCCCGGCCTGGGCATCAAGTACGACCCGTCCCACAGTTTCGTCCACGGCGGCGAGCACGGCGCGTACCTGCGCGAAGCCATGGAGTGGGGCGACCGCTTCACCTATTGCCATATCAAGGGCGTCATCCAGATCGGCGATTCCGAAGAGCCGCAGGAATGGGAGAGGTACAAGCTCCTCAAGAAACATCCGGAGCTGCGCCAGTA
Organism: uncultured Eubacteriales bacterium; assembly: GCA_902782795.1. Taxonomy (GTDB): domain Bacteria; phylum Bacillota; class Clostridia; order Christensenellales; family Aristaeellaceae; genus UBA1224. The sequence goes on from CACZOT010000310.1 coordinate 3,475, forward strand.
CGAGGAGTTCCAGCACCGCGCGATCGGCACCAATCCCAAGTATGACAACCCGCCCGCCGGCATCGATTCCATCAACTGGCGCGCGTTCTTCGCCGCCCTTTATCAGCACGATTACGACGGCTACCTCTCCATCGAGCCGCACTCCAGCACCTGGCGCGGCGAGAAGGGCGAGAAGGGCGTCAAGTACACCATCAAGTATATCCGCGATCTGATGATCTGATCGCGCGAAGCCTTTTTCCAAGCGTTCGCGCGGCAAGCGAAAGGCCCTTCCCGGCCCGGCGTCGGGGAGGGCCTTTGCGCAAGAGGCAGTGACGCGGGCTGCTGGCCTGTGTTAAGATGCTCTCCGGCGAGGAGGAGAGAAAGATGGCTTACCGTTACGAAACGCATCTGCACACCTGCCAGGGGAGCGCCTGCGGCGTCTCCACCGGCGCGGAGCAGGCCAGGTTCTACCACGAGCTCGGCTACACGGGCGTCTTTATTACGGATCACTTCTTCGGCGGGAACACCGCCGTTCCGCGCGACCTTCCCTGGCGCGAGCGCGTCGACCGCTTCTGCGCGGGTTTCGAGGACGCCCTCACCGCCGGGCAGCGCCTGGGGCTGGACGTCTTCTTTGCCTGGGAGCAGAATTACGAGGGCGACGAGTACCTCATCTATGGCCTGGACAAGGCGTGGCTGCTCGCGCATCCGGATATCGAGAAGTGGTCCCGCGCCAGGCAGTACGAGGAAGTGCACCGGGCGGGCGGCGCGGTCATTCAGGCGCATCCCTTCCGGGACCGGGGGTATATCGCCCGGATTCTCCTGGCGCGCAAGTATTGCGACGACATCGAAGTCGCCAACACGGGCAACCATCCCTACAACGATGTCTGCGCCCGGCATTATGCCGAGCGCTATGGTCTCCTGACCACCGCCGGGTCCGATAACCACAACTGCGCCGCCGCCGTTCCCGCGCGCCTCATGGGCGTGGAGACGGAGGAGCGCCTCGCTTCGGCGATGGACTACGCGCGCATCCTCCGCGCCGGGGGACCGGTGCGGCCCATCATTCCCGAGGGTTGGTTCGATATCGACCGCGACGCAGCGCCTCGGCTCCCGTCCTATTGGGTGGACGAGGGGAACGCGGAGGGGCCGTACATCCCCACGGGCATCGATTTCCTGGATTGAACCCAAATTCCGCCCAAAACCGCCGCCTTCCGGAAAGGACCGGAAGGCGGCGGTTTTACTATGCGGAGTCTATTTTGCGAAGCAATCCCGGCAGAAGCCGTCCACGATATCGAGGAGATGATCCGTCCAGAACTCGGGCCCGCAGTGGTCGGCTCCCTTGACGAGATAGAACCGCGCCGGGTGGCCGGTTTCCCGCAAGCGACGGTAGAGGATGGCGCTGCCCTCGCAGTTGACCGTGCGGTCCTTGGTGCCGTGGAAAATGAGCACGGGCGGCAGGACCGTCTTCTCATCGATGTTGCATTCCACGGACAGCTGCCGCGCCAGCTCCGGGTGCTCCAGGAGGTTTTTCCCGCCCATCTCCCGGCCCTCGGGGCTGTCCGGCAGGCAATGGTTCACCGTGCATGGGTTGGAATCCGGCTGGATGACGGAGGTGGAGCCGTAGTAATCGACGATGCCGGCCGTCTCGGCGCTGACGCCGGGGAAGAGGTTGTCCTCCGCGCTCTCGTCGTCATGGATCAGGCCGCCCCACATGGCCGTGTGCCCGCCGCTGGAATCCCCCGCGAGGATCATGCGCAAGGGATCGATGCCGAAGCGTTTGGCGTTTTTACGCAGGAAGCGCACGGCGTTGCGGGCGTCCTTGGCCTGGGCGGGAAAGCTGGCGATGCCGGAATGGCGGTATTCCACGATGGCGCAGACGTACCCCCGCAGGGCCAGCTTGGCGACCTGGGCGACCTGCGCGTACACATACTGCTTGAACCAACCCGAGCCCTGCACGAAGACGAAACAGGGCAGGCTGAAGGGCTGCTTCTCCGCGAAGGGTTGGAACCCGCTCGAGCGGCTGGCCGGGATGAGGATCTGCAGGTGGAGGGGAGTGCCCTGAACGTTGGCGTATTCCACGTCGTGGAAATAGTTGACGCCCATCTCATCTCCGGTGGTCTCGATGACCTGCGCGCCTTCGGGCACCTCGGCGAACTCGGGGAAGTCTTCATAGCTCCAGTTCTGGACCTTCATTGTTGCGCCCTCCTCTTTGTTGTTTGCGTGCTTCCAGTGTAGCGGCTTTTCCGGGAAAAAGCAAGGGGGAAGCATGCGGCTGTTGCGTTATTGATGCGGTCTCTTTGCTATAGTGAACTTCGGAAAAAGCCGCATTCAGACACAATATGGCCCCAAAAACGAAACGATTCTTTTTTCGCTCCGGGCCGTGTATACACAACCGCGCGGCGCAAAGAGAAAAGGCGTGAGGCGAAATGAGGCGGGAGTTCCTGTACCCGAGGCATTTTACCCTCAAATGGGCCGAGCTCGGCCTGCAGGAAGAGGACTTGTCGCGCCTGGAGATCGCCCTGGTGGATGATCCGACGCTCGGGCTCCTCCTGGAGGGCACCGGAGGCGCGCGCCGCATGTGCTTTTCGACGGACGGCGCGGTCCGGCGGCGCACGGTCCACGTCCTGTATGTGGATTTCGAGGCGGGCGAGACGGTCGTGGCCCTGGAGGTCTACGAACCCTATGGCAAGGCCACGCTCACCCCGGAGGAGCGCGTCGCTCTGCAGGGCTATATCGGCTTTCTCTCCGGCCTGTTCGAGAAAAAGAGCGGCCGCCGCTCGACGCGGCTGTACGACGGGGTCATGGAATCCGTCAAGGAACTCATGCAGGCCAGCGTGGATTCGGGCGGCGAGATGATCCGCCACCAGCTCTCCATCGAGGACGAGATGGCCCTGACGAGCGAAGACGTACGGCGCATTCGCGAAGGCGCGGGGATGAGCGAGATCTCCCTGGCCAAAGCGCTCGGGGTCACGCCCCGCGTGGTCGCCTCGTGGGAAAACGGCCAAAGCTGCCCGAGCGGGAGCGCCAGCCGCCTGCTCGCCGTCATGCGCCGCACCTGCATGGGGGAGAAGAACGCCGCCGAGCGCGGCAAATACAAAGAGGAGATCCGCATGCCCTCCTCCGGAGAGATCCTGCAGACGCGAAAGAACGCGAACATGACCCAGCGCATGTTCGCCCGCACCCTCGCCGTGCCGCTGCGCACGGTCGAGGCTTGGGAGAGCGGGCGCGGTCGCCCGGACGGCTCCGCCTGCCGGTTGATCGGCCTGATCCGCTCCAATCCGCGGTTCGCGGACGAGACCGGGATCGTATCGCGATGAATCTGTCAGCCACCCTTCGGGGTGGCTTTTTTTCGTGATAGGCTGTTTTTTCCGATGGACGGACCTGTGACGAACGGGAAAAAAGACGTTCCACAGAAGGTTAAAACTGGTTTATGGATAGGAAAGCGCGCCTTCCCAATAGAAGGCGTATTTTTCGTGGCGCAAGACCTTGACAGAAGCAGGCGCTAGGGTTATACTATTGTTAAACCAGTTGTATGAATGTGAAGAGCATGCGGAGAAATCCCCCGCGGCTCGGCGTTCGGTCCGCACTAACGTGAGCCGGAGGGCTCGCTCCTTCGGCGGGGAAATGGGGTTGCTTATGGCAAAGACAGTCGTTGCGAATCCTGGTCTCGTGCATAAGAAGAGCATTTGGCTGACGATCTGGCAATCGAAGTACATCTACCTGATGCTCCTGCCTCTGTTCGTGTGGCTGGCGGTATTCTGCTACGCTCCCATGTACGGTATCCTCATGGCCTTCAAGAATTTCAAGGCCAGGCTGGGCATCCTCGGGAGCCCCTGGTGCGGAATGGACCACTTCGTGCGCATCTTCCAGACGCCGGACGCCGTGCGCGCCATCCGCAACACGATCATCATCAGCTTCGGGCGCCTGGTCTTTGAGTTCCCCATGGGCATCCTGCTGGCGCTCATGCTCACGGAGATGCCCGGCAAGCGCGTGAAGAAGGCCTATCAGACGATCTACACCTTCCCGCACTTCCTTTCCTGGATCATCGTGGCCGGCATCATCAACAACTTCCTCTCCAGCAACGGCGCCGTGAACGTCTGGCTCAAGAGCCTGGGCATCACGCCGATCAACTTCCTGGCCAACACCGGTTCCTTCCGCGCCGTATTGTATGTGACTTCCGACTGGAAGGAGATGGGCTGGGCGGCCATCATCTTCATGGCGGCCATCGCGGGCATCGATCCTTCCCTGTACGAGGCCGCCACGGTGGACGGCGCCAGCCGCCTTCAGCAGATCTGGCACGTCACCCTGCCCGGCATCCTCACCACCATCTGCGTCATGCTGATCCTTCAGGTCGGCAACATGATGAACGCCGGTTTCGACCAGGTCTTCAACATGTACAACGACGTGGTCAAGCAGGTCTCTAACATTCTGGATACCTACATCTACAACATCACCTTCCTGGCGACGCCGAACTACGGATTCTCCACGGCGGTGGGCCTGTTCAAATCCGTGATCAACTTCATCATGCTGATCGTGGCCAACGGCGTCGTCTACCGCCTGAGCGGCCAGAAGATGTTCCAGTAACGTCGGGACGGGAAAGGAAGCGGAACCATGAGCGAACATAATACAAAAAAACACCGCAGAAAGCTGGAAGGTACGCAGATTGTTTCCACGATCGTGCTGACTCTACTGATGCTCCTGATTATCGTTCCGTTCTGGAACGCACTGGTCATCTCGCTGGAAACGTCGGCAGCCTACGGGCGCCAGCCGTTCTCCTGGCTT
>CACZOT010000311.1 GCA_902782795.1 uncultured Eubacteriales bacterium
CACGGTGATATCGAAACCGTCCTCGCGAGGCATTCCGTTGGCGCGGCCGCCGAGGCCGTCCACGATATTGCGCAGCTGGCGGTCGTTCATATCCACGCAGCGGCGCCAGGTGATGCGCCGGGGGTCGATCCCCAGGGCGTTGCCCTGATGGATGTGGTTATCCAGCATGGCGGCGAGCAGGTTGTTCGCCGCGCCGATGGCGTGAAAATCGCCGGTGAAATGCAGGTTGATATCCTCCATGGGAACGACCTGCGCCCAGCCGCCACCCGCCGCGCCGCCCTTCACGCCGAACACGGGCCCCAAAGAGGGCTCGCGCAGCGCCGCGACGCTGTTCTTGCCGATGTGCCGCAGGGCGTCGGCAAGGCCGATGGTGGTGGTGGTCTTGCCCTCGCCCGCGGGCGTGGGGGTGATGGCGGTCACCAGGATGAGCTTGCCGTCGGGCCGCTCGCTGTCCTTGCAAAGGCTCAGGTCGATCTTGGCCTTGTAGCGGCCGTAGGGATCGAGGTACTTCTCGTCGATGCCTGCCTTCGCGGCGATCTCGCCGATGGGACGCATGGGCGTGGACTGGGCGATCTCGATATCGGTCATCATTGGAAAAGTCGCTCCTCTCTGGGTGGGTTATCGGAAGTACTCCAGCGCGGACTGGAACAACTTCATATTATACCTTCCCTCGACGTTCTTGTACAGCCCTGCGCCGACGCGCTCGGAGTGGCCCATCTTACCGAAGACGCGGCCGTCCGGCGAGGTGATGCCCTCGATGGCGGCGATGGAGCCGTTCACGTTGCAGCGGATATCCATGGTGGGGCAGCCGGTTTCGTCCACATACTGCGTGGCGATCTGGCCGCTGGCGGCGAGCTTCTCCACCGTTGCCATGTCGGTGTAGAAGCGGCCCTCGCCGTGGGAGACCGGCACGGTGTAGATCTCGCCGGGCTGGGTGTTCTTCAGCCACGGGCTCATGTTCGAGGCGACGCGCGTGCGCACCAGGCGGGATTGGTGGCGGCCGATGGTGTTGAAGGTGAGGGTGGGGGATTCCGGATCCGCCTCGATGATACGACCGTAGGGAACGAGGCCCAGCTTCACCAGGGCCTGGAAGCCGTTGCAGATGCCGAGCATCAGACCGCCGCGCGCCTCCAATAGCGCGCCGACTTGCTCGCGCAAGGCGGCGGAGCGGAAGAACGAAGTGATGAACTTCGCGGAGCCGTCCGGCTCGTCTCCGCCGGAGAACCCGCCGGGGATGAACACGACCTGGCTCTGGGCCATCTTCGCCGCGAATTCCTCCACGGATCGGGCCACGTGCTCGGCCGTGAGGTTGCGGATGACGTACACATCCGCCTCCAGCCCCGCTGCCTCTACGGCCTTTGCGCTGTCGTACTCGCAGTTCGTGCCCGGGAACACGGGGATGAGCACGCGAGGCTTGACGGTTTTGATCGCCGGGGCGACGCGCTCCTTCGCCGTGAAGGTGAAGGCGGGCACGGGATCCTTGTTCGTTTCGATGTTGCAGGCGTAGACGCTCTCGAGCTTGTTTTCGTACAGAGCCTCGAGATCGTTCGCGGGGATGCTTTCGCCGCCGAGAATGAATGCGCGTTCGGCAGCCACTTCGCCGAGGAACACGCCCTCGTCCGCCGCTGTATCGGCCATCTCCAGGACGAAGGAACCGTAGTGGTAGCCAAAGAGCGTTTCCAGCGCGAGGCCGTCAGCGAAGCGGAAGCCGAACCCGTTGCCGATGGACATCTTGAACACGGCCTCCGCCGCGCCGCCAAAGCCGCAGGTCCAGGCCGCGATCGCCTTGCCTTCGCGCAGAAGGGCCGTTACGTGGCTGAACAGCGCCTTGAGGGATCCGGCGTCCGGCAGGCCGTCCGGGCCGTAGATGGGCCGCAGCAGGCACACGCGGCTGCCAGCCTTCTTGAACTCATTGGAGACGATATGGCCAAGTTTGTCCGTGGTCACGGCGAAGGAGACCAGCGTGGGCGGCACGTCCAGCTGTTCGAAGGTGCCGGACATGGAGTCCTTGCCGCCGATGGCAGCGATGCCCAGCTCCTTCTGGGCCCGCAGCGCGCCGAGCAGCGCCAGGAGAGGCTGGCCCCAGCGGCGCGGCGCGCGCATGGGCTTGGGGAAGTACTCCTGGAAGGTGAGGTAGCTGTCTTCGAGGCTCGCGCCGGCTGCCACGAGCTTGGCGACGGATTCCACAACGGAAAGATACGCGCCGTGCAGGGGGCTCTCCTCAAGCACGTAGGGGTTTGCGCCCCAGGCCATGAGGGAGACATCGTCCGTATCGCCGTGCTGGACGGAGATCTTGTTGACCATCGCCTGGGCGGGGGTGAGCTGCCGACTGCCGCCGAAGGGCATGAAGACGCTGCCCGCGCCGATGGTGGAATCGAACCGCTCGGAAAGGCCGCGCTTGGAGCAGACGTTCAGATCGGCAACTAGAGCGCGCATGCCTTCGCCAAAGGAGGCGGGAACGGCCTTGCGGGCCATTTTGCCGCGCGGAGCCTCGATGATGATGTGCTTTTCCGCGCCGTTGGAATTGAGGAATTCGCGGGAGATATCGCAGATGACGTTGCCGCGCCAGCGCATGACCATCCTCGGTTCCTCGGTGACGCGCGCAACGATCGTGGCCTCGAGGTTCTCGCTGTCGGCGATGGCCATAAAGCGTTCGGCGTCCTCCGGCGCGACGACCACGGCCATGCGCTCCTG
>CACZOT010000312.1 GCA_902782795.1 uncultured Eubacteriales bacterium
GGTGCGAGATCGGCTCCATCTACGGCGCGCCGGCCGACTGCCTCTGGGGCGGCGGCCGCGTCGGGTTCGGCGAGGAGGATCCCGGCAAGGTCGCGGCGCTGATGCGGGAATACGGCGTCTCCGCGCGGCTCACCTTCAGCAATTCCCTCCTGCGGGAAGAGCACCTCGCCGATTCCAGGTGCAACGCCCTGTGCGCGCTCTTCGCCGAGGCGGATGGCCCCCAAAACGGCGTGATCGTCGCCTCGGACCTGCTGCTGGGCTATCTGCGGGAACGCTTTCCCGGGCTGTATTTCGTCTCCTCGACCACGAAGGTCCTGCGGGATTTAGCGCTGTTCCGCTCCGAGCTGGAGCGCGGGGAGTTCCGGTACGTCGTGCCGGATTTCCGCCTGAACAAGGCCTTCGGCCTCCTTGGCGCGCTGCCGGAGGAGCTGAAGCGGAAGGTGGAATTCCTCTGCAACGAATGCTGCTGGTTCGATTGCCCGGACCGCAAGGCCTGCTATGAAAACGTCAGCCGGAAGAACCTGGGCGAGGATTGCGCGGACCACGTCTGCGCCTCGCCGGACGCCGCGCGGGGCTACCGCTTTTCCGACGCCATGCGCAACCCGGGCTTCATCGGCGTTGAGGAGATCCGGAAGACCTACCTGCCCGCCGGCTTTTCCCAGTTCAAGATCGAGGGGCGGAGCCTCGGCAGCGCCGTGGTGCTGGAGTTCATGCTCTACTACATGACAAAGCCGGAGCGCCAGCTGGAAGTCCGGGAGGAGATCTACCTGGACAGCTCGCTGGACCTGTTCTAGCGCGGGGAAACATGCCAGGGCCGCTGTGCCGGAAAGGCGCGGCGGCCGTCTTTTTTATTGCTATCCGCGGCGGGCTGTGTTAAAATAGTTAAGCGGCTTACTGTTTCGGGCGCGGTCAGACCCAGCCGCCCGCTCACAGGCATCTTCTACACAGGAAAGGAAGATAGGCTATGTATCACGTTTGGGAAGACCCGTCGGTCCAGCATCGCAACCGTCTGCCGGCCCGCGCCGGGTTCCACTACTACGACAGCGAGGAGAAAGCGCTTGCGTATCAGGAAGAGAAGTCCACGTATTACGAGCTGCTTAACGGCGTCTGGGATTTCGCCCTGGTGGATTCGCCCCTGCGCGTGGATCCCGAATTCGCGAGCGAGGATTACGTTCCGGACATGAGCTGGTCCCGCATCACGGTGCCGGGCTGCTGGCAGATGCAGGGCTTCGGCGGCACGCCGACCTACTCCGGCGCGCCCTACCTCTTCGCGGTCGAGCCGCCCTTCGTCGCCGAGGATAACGACACCGGCCTCTACCGACGCGAGTTCACCCTGCCCAAGGCCATGGAGGGCAAGCGGGTCATCCTCACCTTCGAGGGCGTCGGCTCCATGTTCTTCGTGTACGTGAACGGCAAGGAGATCGGCCTTTCCAAGGGCCCGCACATGACGGCCGAGTTCGATATCACCTCCGCGGTGCGCCCGGGCAAAAACCTCCTGGCGGTCAGCGTGCTGCGCTTCTGCGACGGCAGCTACCTGGAGATCCAGGATATGTACCACATGTCCGGCATCTTCCGCAGCGTCAGCCTGCAGGCGACCCCCAGGGAGGGCTACATCGAGGATATCCGCGTGCAGGCCGATATGCACGGCCGACTGCACGCCGTGGTGAAGGGAACGGGTGTCCGCGCCCGCCTCTACGACGGGAAGACCGTCGTCGGCGAGGCCGAGGGCGAATCGTTCGATATCACCGTGGAAAAACCCCGCCTCTGGAGCGCGGAGGACCCCTACCTTTACACCCTCGTCGTGGAAGCGAACGGCGTGTTCGTGCCGGTGCGCGTCGGCTTCCGCACCATCGAGCGGCGCGGCGTGGAAGTGCTGGTCAACGGCATGCCCATCAAGGCGCGCGGCGTCAACCACCACGATACCAACACCGATACCGGCTGGGCGGTCGGGCGCAAGGCTCTTCTGGAGGACGTGCTCCTCATGAAGCGGCACAACGTGAACTTCGTGCGCACCAGCCATTATCCCAGCGATCCGTATTTCTACGAGCTCGCCGACGAATACGGCCTCTACGTCCTGGACGAGGCCGATATCGAATGCCACGGCATGACGGCCATCAGCTGGAGCATGCTCTCCAGAAGCCCGGAATGGCAGTACGCCTATGTGGACCGCGTGGAGCGCATGGTGCTGCGGGACCGCAACCATCCCTGCGTGCTCGCCTGGTCTCTGGGCAACGAGTCCGGCTTCGGCGAGAACCACCGCGCCGCGTCCCGGGCGGCCAAGGCCCTGGACGACCGCCTGGTCCACTACGAGGCGGCCCGCGAGATGCCCGATTTCAACATGGAAGAGGTCATGAAGGATCCGGCCAAGATGTACGCCATGCGCGAGGCCCGCGAGAAGACCCCGTGGGATCCGTGCGTGGATTTCGAGTCCGTCATGTATCCCGCGGTCGACCTGCTGGAGCGCCATGCCCAGCGCGACGACGACCGTCCCTTCTTCGTCTGCGAATACGCCCACTCCATGGGCAACAGCCCGGGAAACCTCAAGGAATACTGGGAGCTCATCTACAAGTATCCCAAGCTGCTGGGCGGCTGCGTCTGGGAGTGGCAGGATCACGGCCTGCGCGCCTGGACCGAGGACGGCGAGATGTACTGGGCCGGCGGCAACGATTACGGCATGCCCTTCGAAGTGCAGGGCGCCAACGGCAACTTCTGCAACGACGGCCTCATCGCCTCCGACAAGACGCCGCACCCGGCCATGACCGAGCTCAAAAAGGCTTATCAGCCCCTGTATTTCGCCCTCAGGAGCGAAAAGCCCCTGCGGGTGGACGTCATCAGCCACTACCAGTTCCTCTCCGACGAGGTCGTCGGACGCTGGGAGATCGTGCAGGGCAAGAGGGTCCTCGCGGGCGGCGCGCTGGAGATCGACGCGCAGAAGCCCGGCACCACCGCGACCTACGAGCTCCCCGCCGAAGTCCCCGCGGGCGAGGCGTTCCTGAACCTCTCCTTCACCCTCAAAAAGGGAAACAACTGGGCCGACGCGGGCTTCGAGGTGGCCTCGGAACAGTTCGTCCTGAACGAGGGGCTGGCCGTCGAGACGCCGGATACCTCCGCGCCGCTCGCGGGCCGCAGGGAAGGCCTGGAGTACACCGTCGAGGGCACGGACTTCACCCTGGAGTTCGATCTGCTCCACGGCGAGCTCACCCGCTGGAACCAGGGCGGCCGCGAGTATCTGAACATGCCGCTGCGCCAGAACTTCTGGCGCGCTCCCATGGATAACGATACCGGCTTCGGCCGCGGAGCGACGCGCAAGTGGCTCTCCAGAGGCATCGACCGACTGGCGCCGCGCAACCTGGACGAGCCCGTCATCACCGAGGAGGAGGGCAAGATCACCCTCGTCTTCCATCAGCGCTGGGGCGCGAGCCCGAACCCGGTGGTGCTGGACACCGTGCAGACCTACACCGTTTTCAGCGACGGCAAGGTCGACGTGGAGACCGCCTACAAGGAGCTGCCCTACCCGAACACCAGCGAGCCCTTCTGGTGGCCGCGCCTGGGCGTGACCATGGGCCTCAACCCGGCCTGCGAGACCGTCTCCTGGCACGGCCGCGGCCCGGGGGAGAACTACGTCGACCGCTGCTGGGCCTCCAACATCGGCTGGTACGAGGCGAACGTGCAGGAGATGCATACCGGCTACGCCCGCATGCAGGAAAACGGCGCGCGCACCGATACAAGGGAGCTCACCGTGACCAATCAGCGCGGCTCCGGCATCAAGTTCACGGCCGTCAGCGCGCCCTTCACCTTCACCGCGCACGACTATACCGACGCCCAGCTCACCGAGGCGTGGCATGAGTACCAGCTGGAGCGGGTCGACAGCACCGTCGTGGATATCGACCTGGCCCAGACGGGCATCGGCTCCTCGTCCTGCGGGCCGGAGGCGCTGGACAAGTACAAGCTGTGGCTTAAGGAGCCCAGGACCTTCCGCTTCCGCATGGAGATCGTCTCGAAGTAAATAGACCAAACGAAAAAGCCCTGCTGGCGCAGGGCTTTTTCGTTTGCGCGGCGCTATTTCACCGGCCAGACGTTTTTGATCGGGAAGCGCCCGACGCTGCCCGCCATTACGCCGACCAGGGCGTGCGGCACGTAGGGCTCCTCGAGGAAGGCGATCTCCTCCGCGGTGAGCTCCAGCTCCGTGGCGGCGACGGCGCCGTCCACATGGTGGGGCTTGGTCGCCCCGACGACGGGGGAGGTGACCTTGGTCAGCAGCCACGCCAGGGAAATCTCCGTCATGCTGACGCCGCGCTTGTCTGCCAGCTCCGCGACGCGCGCGATGACCGCGCCGTCCGCCTCGGCGGTGGCGTCGTACTTGCCCTTGGCGTAGGCGTCCAGCTCCAGGCGCTTGCTGGTCTCGCCGGGGCGCTTGGAGAGCCTGCCCGCGGCCAGGGCGCTGTAGGGCGTCATGGCGACGCCGGTCTGGTAGCAGAAGGGAGCCATCTCGCGCTCCTCCTCGCGGGCGAGGAGGTTGTAATGCCCCTGTATGGAGACGAACTTTGCCCAGCCGTTCTTTTCCGCGGCGGCGTTGGCCAGGGCCAGCTGCCAAGCGTAGCAGTTGCTCACGCCGATGGCGCGCACCTTGCCGGCGCGAACCACGCTGTCCAACGCCTCGAGGGATTCTTCGATGGGCGTGGCGGTATCCCAGCTGTGCATGATGTACAGATCGATATAGTCCGTTCCCAGACGCCGGAGGCTGTTGTCCACGCACTGGCGGATCCAGTCCCCGCCGCTGATCTCCCCGAGCTGCTGGGGCATGCGGGGCGTATACTTGGTGGCGATGACGACCTTGTCGCGCTGCGTGAGCTCTCCGAGGGCCCGGCCCAGGTACTCCTCGCCCGTGCCCATCTGGTAAGCCATGGCGGTATCGAAGAAGTTGATGCCCTTTTCCAGGCCGTATGCTATGACGGCCTTGCTCTCCTCGTAGGGGAGGGTCCACTTGTGCATGCCCTTGTCCGGGTCGCCGAAGCTCATGCAGCCCATGCACACGCGGGAAACAATCAGGTTCGAATTGCCGAGTTTCGTGTACTTCATAGCGCTTGCCTCCGTTTATTCTTCGCGCGCCGCCCCGAACTCCAGGAGCTGCAGCGCGCATTTGTACGTCAGATCGTAAGCCGTCTGGTAGACGTA
>CACZOT010000313.1 GCA_902782795.1 uncultured Eubacteriales bacterium
CATGAAACGCTCGGCGTTCTCCCCCGCCGCCTCCATCAGCGCTTCCGAATAGCCCTTCTCGCGCATGTAGGCGACGGCGGCTTCCGCGTCGCTTTCCAGGGCGTCGCTGGAGACGCTGTACTTGGCCAGCATGCTGTCCAGCACCTCGCGCAGGAGGGCGGTCGAATCCTCGCTCGCCCAGGAGGCGTCGTTCAAATTCACGACCGGCTGGCTGACCATGACGCTCGGGTAGCGCTCCTGGAAGTGCTCGAAATCAATGGCGTTTTCCTCCTTGTCGTACTCGATGGGAATACCCGTATACTCGAACGTCACCCACCACGACGTATTGGGGCGCTCGTCGGAGTTGGGGCGGATGCGCACGCTCGAGTTCACGCCGTCCTCCTCCCAGCGGGCGTTGTAGGGGTTCTGCATGACCTTGTCGTAAGGGCCGTAGAGCGGCTCCAGCGCGCCCACCAGGGCCTGGGCGGCCTCGCGCGCCTCCGTTTCGCTGGAATAGAGCACGTTCAGCTGTACGGAGAGGATGCCATCGGCAAAGGTATACCAACCTCCCTCGCGCGCGTCTGTCGGCAGGGCGAAGATATTCGCTCCGTCTTTCCAGAGCTCCCAGGCCCGCTCCTGCGCCACGGAGATGAGGTCGTCCAGAGAGGCGCCCATGTGCAGCCCGTTGATGACGGGGTCCAGGCGGGTGCCGGTGAGCGTATTGCCGCCAAAGGCGACGGTGGGGGCAGAATCGGCGCGGGTCATGGGCGCGCACAGGCCAAGCATCAGAACCAGCGCCAGCAGCAACGCGCCGAGCCGACCGGATCGTTCGCGGAGAATCAGGGAAAGCCTTCGTTTCATCATTCGTTTGCCTCCTCCTAAGGGCATGGTGAGCGGCGTGAGCGCGGGCGCGGCGCTCTCCAGGACGGATCGCGCGTAGCGGTGGCGCTCCTCGCCGCTGAAATCGGTACAGACGCGGGCGTCGGCGGCCGCCTCGCAGGCGAACACGCAGCCGCGGTCCAGGATGAAGATGATGAGGTTCCACCAATGTACAGCGCGGGCCAGGACCCACACGGCGCGCAGCGGAAGATCGTGAGCGCGCAGGTGGGCCAGCTCGTGGCGCAGTACGTCGTCAGATGGTTTGCCCTGTTCGGGCAGGTACAGCGCAGGGCGCAGGAAGCCCGCCAGCATTGGCGAGCTTACCGCCGCACAGCGGTAAACGCGCGGAGAACGGCGTCCATCCAGGGCCAGCAGGCGCGCTTCCACGGCCTCGTCTCGGGCGCGCCATCGCCTCGTCAGGCGCAGAAACCGCGCGCGACGGACAGCCGCCGCGCCAATGGACAGGAGTGCGCCGGTCAGCCAAACGCAAAACGCGATCTGCGCGGGCGTAAGGACCGGTCTCGCCATGGGTTGCGGTTGGGGTGCCCCGGGGACGACCGGAGCTTCCAGCAGCGCGCGCAGGACAGCCGTGTCCACCGCAACCGGGACAGGCGCGACGCGCGCCGTCCGCGCAGGCAGGCTGGGCCGCCAGGGCACGAGCAGAAACAGCGCGACGCAGATGTACGCGGCGCGGATCCATCGCGGGCTCGCCAGGCGCAGCCTCGCGAAGAGAAGGGCGATCAGCCCCATGGCGCTGCCCGTCGCCGAGCAGATCGCCAGCGCCAGCAGGAAGGCGCTCATCTGCCGCTCTCCTCGAGCCAGCGGCGCAGTTCCTCTCGCTCCTGCTCGTCCAGCTGCGCGCCGCCGCTCATGGCTTGCATGAAACTCGTCAGGGAATTGCCGTGCACGCGGCTGAGGAAGTCGCGCGTCTCAAAGCGCAGGTATTCCTCCCGCGAGACCAGCGGCCAGTACTGGCGCTCCTTGCCCGATTTTTCCGAGCGCAGGAACCCGCGCTCTTCCAGACGGTTGAGAAGCGTGATGAGCGAAGGGGTTTTCCAGCCGCGTTCCCGGCCGATCGCGTCCATGAGGACATGGGTCGTCAGCGGCGGCGTCTCCCGCCAGATCGCCTGCATCACGTCGAATTCCGCCTCGGGCAACTTGCGCATTCCAATCGACTCCTTTCCGTGATCACGCCCATATTATACATATGTCTAATATGCATGTCAACAATTATTTTAGTCATTCGTCTAAAATCAATTTCATTTGACGGCCCGGCGGATTTCCTGTATACTAGATAAGAGAATTTTCCTTTGGGAGGTAAACGATATGGCACGCGGTGGATTCCCCGGCATGGGCGGCGCGAATATGCAGCAGCTGGCCCGGCAGGCGCAGAAATTGCAGCAGCAGATGGCCCAGATGCAGGAAGAGCTCGAGGCGCGCGAATTCGAGGCGAGCGCGGGCGGCGGCATGGTGACGGCGAAGGTGAACGGCAAAAAGGAACTGCTCGCCCTCACGATCAAGCCCGAAGCGGTCGATCCGGACGACGTGGAGATGCTCTCCGACATGGTCCTGGCGGCCGTGAACGAAGCCCTGCGCGAGGCCGGCGAGACCACCGAGCGCGAAATGGGCAAGCTCACGGGCGGCTTCAACATGCCCGGCCTGTTCTGATGGCCGGGATGCTCGAACCCGTCTCGCGCATGGTCAACCAGCTCTCCAAGCTGCCCGGCGTGGGCCAGAAAACGGCCCAGCGGCTGGCGTATCATGTCCTCGCCATGCCGGAAGACCAGGTGCGCGAGCTGGCGGTCGCCCTGTACAACGGCAAAAAGCAGGTGCATTATTGCCCCGTCTGCGGAGATTATACGGACGTCGACCCCTGCCGCATCTGCGCGGACAAGGGGCGCGACACGAGCGTCGTCTGCGTCGTGCGCGATCCGCGGGACGTGGCTGCTCTGGAGCGCATGCGCGATTACAACGGCCTGTACCACGTGCTGCACGGGGTCATCTCCCCCATGGACGGCGTGGGCCCGGACGATATCCGCATCAAAGAGCTCATGGCGCGCCTGCAGGAAGGGACGGTGCGGGAGGTCATCCTCGCCACCAACCCGGATATCGAGGGCGAGGCCACGGCTTCCTATATCACCCGGCTCGTGCGGCCGCTGGGCATCAAGGTGACGCGCATCGCGCACGGCGTGCCTGTGGGCGGAGAGCTCGAATACACCGACGAGGTCACCCTCTCGCAGGCGTTCCAGGGCAGGCGCGAGGTGTAAACGCACAATGACAAAAAGGGCTTGGCGATCGCCAAGCCCTTTTTCATGACCCGCAGCGGGCCCTTGATGGCTTAATACCCGTTGGGGTTCTTCTGCTGCCAATTCCAGCTGTCGCGGCACATATCCTCGAGATTCTTCTCGGCCTTCCAGTGAAGCACACGCGCGGCCTTCTCGGGGTTGGAATAGGCCATGGCGGCGTCGCCGGGGCGGCGCGGGGCAATCTCGTGGGGCACCTTGACGTTGTTGACGCGTTCGAAAGTGTTGATGATAGCCAGCACGCTGTAGCCCACGCCGGTGCCGAGGTTGAACACGTCGCAGCCGTCGTTTTCCGCGGCGTAGCGGATGGCGCAGACGTGCCCTTTGGCGAGGTCCACCACGTGGATATAATCGCGCAGGCAGGTGCCGTCCGGCGTCGGGTAATCGTCGCCGAAGACGCCCAGCTTCTCGATCTTGCCGAGGGCGGCCTGGGTCACGCGCGGCATGAGGTTGTTGGGGATGCCGTTGGGGTTCTCGCCGACCATGCCGCTCTCGTGCGCGCCGACCGGGTTGAAATAGCGCAGCAGCACGATGGACCAATCCGGATGGGCCTTGCCATAATCGCGCAGGATCTGCTCGATCATGTACTTGGTCCAGCCGTAGGGGTTGGTGCAGCCGGTGCACTTCATCGTCTCCACCAGGGGCATGACCTCCTGCTCGCCGTACACGGTGGCCGAGGAGGAGAAAACCAGCTTCTTCGCGCCGAATTTCTCCATCACGCGCAGGAGCACGAAGGTGGCGTCGATGTTGTTTTCGTAGTATTCCAGGGGCTTGAACACGGATTCACCCACCGCTTTAAGACCCGCGAAGTGGATCGCCGCCTCGGGCTTTTCCTTTTCGAAGAGGGCTTCCAGCTTGGCCTGGTCGCGGATATCCAATTCATAGACCGGGAACTGCTTGCAGGTGATCTCCATTGCCCGCTTGCAGGATTCCGGCTGACTGTTGCAGAAATTGTCCGCCACGACCACGTCGTATCCCGCGTTCAGAAGCTCGATGCAGGTGTGCGTGCCGATGTAGCCGGCGCCGCCCGTCAGAAGGATTTTCATGCTGCCCATTCCCCCGTTCGCCAATTTGTTCCTTCTCTATTATACCCGAAGCCAAGCGCGTTTGCAAGGCGCGCTTGGCTGTGATATAATCAGAAACACCCCACATTTCGGAGGTTTTTCCATGGACGACCGTCTCATCGAACGCGCGCTGCTCTTTGCCGCGGGGCATTTTACCGCTTCCTGCCATAACCCCGGCAAGCCGGTCTACCTTCATTCCCTGCGCGTCGCCGGGCTGGCGCGGGATCTGGGTTATCAGGAGGAGGTGCTCGTCGCGGCTATTTTGCACGATCTGCTTGAGGACACGGATTGCTCCGCGGCGGAGATCGCCGCGGCCTTTGGCGAGCCCACTGCCGCGATCGTGGAAGCGCTGTCCTTCGACGCCGCGATCCCGGACCGTCTGGAGCGGAACCGGCTCTGTATCGACG
>CACZOT010000314.1 GCA_902782795.1 uncultured Eubacteriales bacterium
CCGCGCTGACGCTCTGGAAGACGCGCACGCCCGCGAGGCCCTCCTCTTGTTCCAGGTCGGCGGCCTGGGTCGCGAGATCCTCCTCCCGCGCGCCGATCAGGATCAGCGTGATATCGCCCGCGCTTGCCCGCTCCATGGCCTCGGCAAAGCTCGCGCAGGATCCCACCACCTGGCAGCCATAGCGCCTCGCCAGGATCTCCACCCGTGGCCGCAGGCTCTCGTCCTCCAGCACGGTCAAAGCGCGCCAAACGTAGCCGCGCCGTCCCATGATCTCGTCTGTGGCGACGCCGAAGAAATCGGCAAGGTCTGCCAGCATGAGCGCGTCCGGCAGCGAGCGGCCCGTCTCCCACTTGGATACCGCCTGCGCCGTCACGCCCAGCTCCGCCGCGAGGGCTTCCTGCGTAACGCCCTTCTCGCGCCGCAGCCTCGCAATGCTCTCTCCGATCTGTTCGATCCGCATTGTTCTCTCTCCTCTTGCTTGCTGTTTTCGTCCGGACACTCTTTATTATAGCCAGCTCCGGCCTTCTGGCAATGGAGAGACTGGCGTGGTCCGCAACCGACGGTTGGGCTGTCCGCGCTGCGCCGATCTGCCCCTCTTCCCCGCCCCATTAGGAAAAGAATGATCAAACGGCCCTGCGCTCCTGTTGTCAGCAGCGCAAGGCCGTATTGTTGCGGCAAATCCGTTCGGAAATCATCTTCCCCGAAACCGGGATTCTTGCGAGACGACGCCCCTTAAGAGGAACTCCGGCGCGTCTCTCCAACGCGCGCCCTCAGAAGAGCGCCGCCGTCTCGCGGACGATCTCGGAAACGGTCGGGTGCGGATGGATGACGCGCACCAGGTCCTCCGCCGTGCAGCCGCGCTCCACCGCCAGCGCGAGCTCGGCGATGAGATCGGTCGCGCGCGGGCAGACGAGCTGCGCGCCGAGGACGCGGCCGTCCTCCTGGGCGACGACGAGCTTGGCGTAGCCGCCCTCGCCGCCGGAGATGACGCTCTTGCCGTTGGCGCCGGTAGGCGTCTTCAGGCCCTTCACAGCGATGCCCGCGGCCTTGGCGGCCTCCTCGGTCAGGCCCACGGAAGCGACCTCGGGGCTGGTGTACACGCAGGCGGGCACGGTGGCCATATCGACCGGCGGCTCCTGGCCGAGGATGGCGGCCACGGCGTTTTCCGCCTGGGCGGACGCCACGTGCGCCAGCTGGATGGTGCCGGCCTTGCAATCGCCGATGGCCCAGAGCCCGGGCACGCTCGTGCGCCCGGCCTCGTCGGCGCAGACGGCTCCGCGCTGCGTTTCCGGCTCGGCCCCGGGGGCGAAGAGGCCCTCCGTGGCGGCGCGGCGGCCCGTGGCCATGAGCACGCGCCCGGCCTCGGCGGTCTGTTCCGCGCCCTTCTTGTCCAGCCAGGTGACGCGCAAGCCCGCGTCCGTCTGTTCGATCTTCTGCACCATGGCGCTCGTATGCGCGGCCACGCCGCTCTTTTTCAGCTGCATGGCCAGGCGCTGGGCGATCTCCCGGTCCATGCCGGGCAGGAGCTGCTCGCGCGCCTCCAGGATCGTGACGCGCGCCCCCATCGGCGCGTAGAACGCCGCGCACTCCAGGCCGATCACGCCGCCGCCGATGATGACGAGCGCGTCCGTATCCACGCCCTCTCCCTCGAGGATGGCGTCGCTGGTGACGACGCCGGGCAGATCGCCGCCGGGGATGGGCGGGCAGGCGGGCTGGGCCCCCACGGCCACGATGATGTTCTCCGCTTCCCAATCCTCGCCGTTGCAGCGCACGCGGCCCGGCCCTTCGACGCGGGCCTCGCCCTGGACGACCTCCACCTTGCCGCTTTTCATCAGCTGGGCAACGCCCGCGCGCAGCTTTGCGACGACCTCGGCCTTGCGGGCGTGGATGGCCGCGAAATCATAGGAGACGTTCTCCGCGCGCAGGCCGATGGCCTCCGCGGAGCGCATGGCGGCGTAGGTCTCGGAGGCGTGCAGCAGCGCCTTCATGGGGATGCAGCCGCGGTTCAGACAGGTGCCGCCCAGGTCTCTCTTTTCAAACAGAACGACGGAAAGGCCCGCCTTGGCGGCCTTCGCCGCCGCGGTGTAGCCGCCCGGGCCGCCGCCGATGATCGCCAGATCCTTTTTCATGGTTGTTCCTCCTCGGAAAGCAGTTGGGCGATATCGCGCCCTTCAGTAGTCTCGCCCAGGCGGGCCAGGAGCGCTTCGGGCCGCGCGGGGCAGCCGCGCAGGGCCGCTGCGAGCGGCGCGAAGGCCTCGGCGTCCATTGCGTCGGTATAGATCTGCGCGGCGGAGATCGCGCCGTGATCCTCGGCCCAATCCACGCGCGCGGTGCCCCAGGCGAAGCGGGCCTCGCGGCTCCTGGGCAGGGGAATGTTTTCCCCATAGCGCCATGCCGCGCCGGCGAAAAACTCCCTGCGCCGGGCGATGGAAGCCGCGTCCAGGTCCTCCTCCGCGAGGCGTTCGACCGGCAGGCCGTATACCTCCGCGAAGGCGGTCTCCAGCGCCCCGGCGAGCTCCTGGACGGTCAGGCCGGGCAGGTATTCGGTGAGATTGCATACCCGCGAGCGCACCGATTGGACGCCCCGGCCCTGCATCTTCAGCTTGGAAACACTCAGGTACCGCTCCAGCGGTTCCCGCTCCACGCGCACCATGAGCGTGCCGTGGTGGTAGCTGCGCCCGCCCGCGTGGTAGTAGGCGTGGCCGGAGAATTTGCGGCCGTCCAGAAGAAGATCGTTGCGGCCGCTGCGCTCCGCACGGAGGCCCAGCGAACGCGCCGCCCGCAGGATGACCCCGGTCTGGCGGTCCTCGTCAAAATCCTCCGAAGGGAGCAGGAAGGTGAAATTGAGGTTCCCCAGGTCATGGTAGACCGCGCCGCCGCCGGAGAGCCGCCGCGCCAAGAAGCCGCCCTCGCTCTCGAGCAGCTGCACGCGGCACTCGGCCAGGGCGTTCTGGTTGCGGCCGATCACCACCGTGCGGCGGTTCTGCCAAAGGTATAAAACGCAAGCGTCCGCCGCCCCGCGCCGGAGGATCTCCTCCTCCAGCGCGAGGTTGCGGAACGGTTCGGTGGATGTGGTTTTGATCAATTGCAGGCGGCGGATCACTCGGCCTGCTCCCAAGCGTAGCGCACCACGGGCGTGCGCGCCGCGCGCACCTCGTCCGGGCGGGAAATGGGGCAGGTATGCGGAGCGCTGTGCAGCTTCTCCGGGTCTTCCTCGGCTTCCCTGAGGATCTGCAGGAAGACCTCGGCCGCGGCCTCGAGCGTCTCGGGGGATTCCGTCTCCGTGGGCTCGACCATGAGCGCCTCATGGACGATGAGGGGGAAGTACATCGTCGGCGGATGCATGCCGAAATCGAGCAGGCGCTTGGCCACGTCCATGGCACTGACGCCGGTCTTCTCCTTGAGGCCCTCGAGGGTCATGACGAATTCGTGCATGCAGACGCCGTCCTGGGCCATATCGTAATGGCCGCGCAGGAGATGCATCATGTAGTTGGCGTTCAGGACCGCGCCGGCG
>CACZOT010000315.1 GCA_902782795.1 uncultured Eubacteriales bacterium
ACGGCGTCCTCCATGCCCGCGATGAGGCCCCGCTGCCCGGCCGCGTCGCAGGAGATGGCCTTGACGCCGCAATCCAGGGTGAACAGGCCTTCGGCCGGGTGGCTGACCACCCGCGTCATGATGGCCGCGGCGGGGGTGTACGGCATATCCGGGAAGGAGGTCATGTAGCCCCAATCCCAGAGGAAGACCGTGCCCGGCGAGAGGAACACCTTCTCCCGCGCGTGGCAGGGCATGGTGGGGGAGCCGCCCGCCACGAGCAGCCAATCCTCGCCGTTCATCTCCCGCTGCAGGGCGAAGACGGCCTCCATGGGCGCGGCGGCGCGGGCCGTGCGCGCGGCGAGGTCCTCGTCGTGGATGTGCCCGTCGTAGAGGTGCAGGCCGGAGAACCGCAGCCCCGGCAGCCCCTGGAGATATTCGAGGAACGGCCGGAGCGCGGAGACGGCCACGCCTGTGCGGTCCATGCCCAGGTTCACGTCCGCGAGGACGTTCGCCCGCGCGCCGCGGGCGAGGGCGGCTTCGCTGAGAAGGAGCGCGGCCTCGCGGCTGTCGGCGATGGCGAAAAAGCGCGTGCCGGGGTATTCCTCGCACAGATCCAGGAACAGCCCCGGGTTCGGCCCGACGAGCGGATAGGCGAGGATGACGGCCTGGGCGCCGACGCCGGCGGCCAGGCGCGCCTCGGGCAGGGTCGCGCACTTGAAGCGGCAGATGCCGAGTTCCATCTGCATGCGCAGCATCTCGGCCATTTTATGCGTCTTCATGTGGGGCCAGAGGCGGTCCGCGCCGCCGGCCTGGGCGATGCATTTCTCCGTGTTCTCCCGGGCGATATCCGCGAAGACGACGAGCGCGGGCGTGCAGATCTCCTCCGGGCGGTCGATGCGGTACAGGGAAGCGTCCAAGGGCAGTCCCCTCCTTTATTTACGCGGCCCCAGAAGCCGGGGCAGACGGATGGCTTTGTCGGGCGTGGTGAAGATGAGCTCGGCCATGTCGGCCGGATCGACGGCGAGGCTGACGGAGACCTCTCCGGCGCGCAGGGCGAAGCGCACGGTCACGTCGCGCGGGTATTCCGCCGCCGCCTCGATCTCCCTGAGGCTTTCGAGGAATTCCCCGAAGGACATCTCGCGGCTCAGGCGCGCGTCTTCGCAGCGCACCCGCACCGAGAGGACCCGCCCTTCTCCGGTGCGAAGCCCGTCGACCAGCGCGGCGAAAGCATATTCGTCGTTTTCGTAGACCAGGGTATAGAGGCCGCCCTCGCGGCCCACCGAGGCGATGCGCAGCATGGTCAGCCCCAATCCTCCTCGAAGGCCTGCCAGGGGATATCCACGCTCTTGCCCTGGTTAATGATCTCGTCGCAGTGCAGAAGCAGCGGGAAATCCTCCGCACGCAAAAGGCCCGCGGCGATCCGGGCCCGCACCGCCCGCGCCGCGCGCGTGGCGATGACGAGAGATTCCAGCGTCACGCCCTGCAGCTTCGCCATGGCCTCCTCATAGGAGAGCCCGCGCCCCAGGAGCGTGCCGATCATGCGCGTACGGCCGCCGAATACGGTCACGTACAGATCGCCCGCGCCGAAGATGATGTTGTCGTCCATGGCGCCGACGTGGCGCAGCAGGCGGCGCATCTCCTTTACCCCCTGGCCGAAGAGAGCGGCCTGGGAATTGTAATGCTGCCTGCCGCCCACGCCCTCCTTGCGCTCCGCCAGGCCGATGGCCAGGCTCACGCCCAGGGCGTAGGCGTTCTTGAGCGCCACGGCGCACTCGAGGCCGAGCACGTCCGTGGAGACGCTGATGTGGTAATAGGGCGTGCGGAGCATCTCCCGGAAGCGGCGCAGAAGGACGATGTCCTCGCCGCAGAAGCAGACGGTGGTGGGGTCGAGATCGGCCAGCTCGTAGCTCGTGCAGGGGCCGCCGACCGCGTTCAGGGAGAGCTTGCGCCCCGGCAGGCGGCGCTTGTAATACTCCGGGTAGGAGATGAGCGTGCCGTCCGGAAGATCGATCAGGCCCTTGGTGATGGAGAGCACCGGCAGCGCCTCCGGAATGACGGTGAGGATGTTGTCACAGAACCAGTCCACGCCGAAGCTGCTCACGCCGCCGATGAGAAGATCCGCGCCGGCC
>CACZOT010000316.1 GCA_902782795.1 uncultured Eubacteriales bacterium
AAAAACTTACCGGACGGGCCGAAAGAGCGCAAAATCACTGCGCCTTTGGGAGCCGCGGCCGGGCCCTCCCGGATTGCCCGGAGAACTCCCAGTTTACGAACCGCGGTTTTGCTGGTACAATATCATGGGTATAAAAATGGAAAAGGGCAAAGTGAAACAGCGATGGAATTTGCAAACGTCAACGAAGCGATAAACTGGATCCACGGCGAGAGCGGAGCGCGCCGCAAGGGCGAAAAGCACGCCCTGGACAACATGCGCGCCCTGCTCGCGCGCCTGGGCGATCCCCAGGAGAAAATGCGCCTGCTGCACGTGGCCGGCACGAATGGGAAAGGCTCCACCTGCGCCTTCCTGGAGAGCGCTCTGCGCGCCTCGGGGATGAAGACCGGCCTGTACACCTCGCCGTACCTGTGCCGCTACAACGAGCGCATCCGCGTGGCGGGGCGCTGCATCCCGGACGGGGATCTCACGCGCCTGGCCGCGCGCATCCGCGCCGAGGTGGAGGCCCTGGCCCGGGAGGAGATCTTCTGCACCACCTTCGAGATCGGCACGGCCATCGCATTTCTGTATTTTTCTGAAGAGCGCGTGAACGCGGCCGTGATTGAGGTGGGACTGGGCGGCCGCTTCGACCCCACCAACGTCATCACGCCCGCGGTGAGCGTCATCGCCGCCATCGGCCTGGACCACACCGCCATTCTCGGCGATACCATCGGCCAGATCGCCTTCGAGAAGGCGGGCATCATCAAGCCCGGCGTCCCGGTGGCCGTGTATCCCCTCGAGGAGGAAGCCCTCGCGCCTGTGCGGGAAAAATGCCGCGAGACGGGCTCCGAGCTCCTGCGCACGGCGGACATCCCCCTGCGCGATCTCGAGGAAACCGCGCGCGGCGCGGCCTTCACCTGCGTCTTCCCGGGCTTTGGCGAAATGTGTCTGGAGATCGGGCTCGTCGGCCATCATCAGATCCACAACGCGCGCCTGGCCGTGGCCGCGCTCTCGCTCCTGCGGGGGCGCGGGTGGGACCTGCCCGCCGAGGCCGTGCGCCGCGGCGTCGCCCAGGCTCGCTGGCCGGGCCGCCTGGAATGGCTGGATGGCGACACCCTCATCGACGGCGCGCACAACCCGCAGGGTGCCGCTTCCCTCGCGGAATACATGGGCCGCTGGCAGACGGGACGCCGCCGCGTACTGGTCACCGGCATGATGAAGGACAAGCAGATCGACCGCTGCGCGGATCTCCTCGCGCCGGTGTTCGACGAGATCGTCGTCACGCGCGTGGAGTATCCCCGCGCCGCCTCCACCGCGGAGATCCGCGCGATCTATGAGGCCCGCGGCTCCGTCTGCCGCGAGGCGCAGAGCGTTCCCGCCGCCCTAAGCCTGGCGCGGGAGATTGCCGGGCCGGGCGGGCTCGTGGTCGTGGCCGGATCGCTGTACGTGGCGGGCGAGGCGCGCATCCTGCTGACGGGAGGCGAAGAGCTGTGAGCGCGGATTTTCCCCACATCCCCGTGATGCTGAACGAATGTCTGGATGCGCTCGCCATCCGCGCGGACGGAGCCTATCTGGATTGCACGCTCGGCGGCGGCGGCCATTCCTCGGAGATCTTCGGCAGGCTCGGCCCCGGCGGGCGTCTCTTCTCCATCGACCTGGACACCGAGGCCATCGCCGCGGCTTCTCCCCGCGTGCTCGCGGCGGGAAACGGCGGCGCGTTCTGCGCCCTGCACGGCAATTTCCACGACGCGAAGGCGCTCCTCGCCGCCCAGAGCGTTTCCCACATCGACGGCGCGCTCCTGGACCTGGGCGTCTCCTCGCGCCAGTTCGACGACGCCAGCCGCGGCTTCAGCTACCGCGCCGACGCGCCGCTCGACATGCGCATGGACCAGACGCGCGGCCGCACGGCGGCGGATATCTGCAACACCTATTCCGAGGGCGAGCTCCTGCGCGTTCTGAGCGAATGGGGCGAGGAGAAATGGGCGGCGCGCATCGCCAAATTCATCGTGGAGAGGCGCGCCGAGAAGCCCATCGCCACCACGGGAGACCTCGTGGCCATCGTGGACGCGGCCATCCCCAAGCGTGTGCGCGAAAAGGACGGCTCCCACCCCGCGCGGCGCACCTTCCAGGCCTTGCGCATCGAAGTAAACGATGAGCTGGGCGTCTTGAGAAGGGGGCTCGATGCAGCCATCCGCTGGCTCGAACCTGGGGGAGTTGTGGCGGTTATCAGCTATCACTCGCTCGAGGACCGCATCGTCAAGGAAATGTTCGCTGAACATGCACAGGGTTGCACCTGCCCGCCAGAGTTGCCCGTGTGCGTATGCGGAAACACGCCGATACTCGAAGTGCTCACACGCAAGCCGATTTCGCCCTCGCAAGAGGAGGTTAACGCTAACACGCGCGCACGCAGCGCCAAGCTGAGGGTAGCACGCAAGCTGGGATAGACCAGCGTATACGACGGCCATAACGCAGCACAAGAACAAGGAGGGGGCCGGAAATGCCAAGCGCGGCGCGCGCATATACCGCACTTCCACAGCGCACTCGCAGCACTCGTGTACGTGTTGTTCCCGGACGCGAAAGCCAGTCCCTGTCCGCTGGCGCCCGTCGCGCCGCCCTGTTCATCATGCTCCTTGTCGTTGCATTCGCCTTGCTCGGCTTTGTGCGCGTCGGGCTTACGGCCGCTACCGTCAACACCGCGGTGGCAACCGAGAGCCTCTCTGCCCAGGTAGACGACATGCGCTCCTACGCTGCCAGCCTCGAAGTCCAAGAAAGCACGCTTGCCAACCCCGCCTACGTGCGCAGTGTTGCCTCCGAGCGTTTGGGGATGGTTATGCCCGGCAGCTCGGCTGTCCTTGACCTAGGGATGGATGCCGTGCGCTACAACGACGCCGGCATGCTCTCGCTTTCATCCAGCCTCACTGCTGTTTCGCAAGGGTAGGGCGTCGTGTCTGCACGGCGCTCCTCGTCAAAAAACGCCACTTCATCGTCGAAGGCCAATACCAAGGCTTCGTCGTCGCGTGCGCGCAGCATTGGGCGCTCGCCGGCGGTTCCCACGCCGGCCATCGACCCCACCGTGCGCATCCGTGTGCTGGTGGCCATCTTTGCAGTCTTTGCCCTGGTGCTGATAGGCCAGCTGGTGAACCTGACGCTGGTGCAAGGGCCCGCCAATGCCGAGGTGGCGCAGTCGACGCGTTTGAACAGCATGGACCTTCCTGCGCGCCGCGGCACCATCTACGACCGCAACGGCAAGGTGCTGGCCACGAGCATCAACGCCAAGACCGTCTACTGCAACCCACGCGAGGTAACCGATCCCGAGGGCGAGGCGGCCATCATTGCAGCCACTATTGGTGGCAGTGCGCAGGACTACATCGAACAGCTCTCGATGCCCGAGTCGGGCTTTGCCTACATCGCACGCAAAATCGACGAGGATGTGGGCGAATCGCTTGACGAGCTGGCCCTCGACGGCATCTACGTGGTGGCCGATAGCAAGCGCGTCTATCCCAATGGCAGCCTAGCCGGCCAGATCATCGGCATCTGCGACATCGATGGCAAGGGCCTGACGGGTCTCGAGCTGCAATATGACGAGGTCCTTCGCGGCAC
>CACZOT010000317.1 GCA_902782795.1 uncultured Eubacteriales bacterium
CTCGGAAAATTCGATCGTCAGCGGCCCGCCGTTGATGGCGCGGCCGAGGTTGGGCTTGGTGAAGGACTTGATCAGCGAGACCGGCCCGTCCAGCTTGACGTTGAGCGAAGGGGAGAAGTTCGCGGGCAGAGGAACGCCCGCGAGGCGGCCGTCCGCGGTCGCGCCCAGTTCCTGGGCGTGGAAGATGTAATACATGGCCGAGCCCGTGCCCGCGCGGATGAGGCCGCCGCGCTCGTTGCGAAGGCCGGAGACGGCGTCCGCGAAGGTATCGAGGAGCCAGCACGCGTGCCCGTCGGCGCGATCGTCGTCGTTGCCCATCTTCGGGCAATGGTTCCAGAGGCGGTCGCGCAGGGCTTCCCAGCCCTGGAAATCCGCCTCCATGGCGGCAAGCAGGTCTTCCGGCGCGACGTCCCCGCCGAAGACGGCGTCCTCGAGCGCGGCGAGCATGTCCGCCGCGGGGGCGAGGCCGGTGCCGTGCAGGCCCCAGTTATTGTAGCGGCAGCCGAGAGAGACGTCTTTCCCGCTTTCCACGCAGCCTTCGAAAAACAGCGAAAGGAAGGGCGAGGGGATCACATACAGGTCGTGCCGCTCGGCGATGGTCCGGCGCACGTCGGCGAAGATCTCCTCGCGGACGAGCTGCTTCACTTCGCCGATGGTCTTGCATTCCGGCAAATGCGCTCGCACGACCCGGTCCACGATGTTGGCGAACGGTAGCGCGCCGATGTTGACGATCTCCATGCCGCGCCCGGGGATGATGAACTCCCAGCAGGCGGCCATGGCGTAGTTGCGCGCGTCCTCCCGCGCGTAGCCCAGGGCCTCGAGCGCGGGGACGGCGATGTCGTCGTTCTCGTACTGCGGGAAGCCCAGGCCGAGCTTGGTCAGCTGCGTGCCCAGCTCGAAGACCGCGAGCGGGGTGTTTTTGTTCACGCGCAGGTTGATCTTCGGGTCGATGAGCCGCAATTCCCCGGAGGCCTTCAGGCACCATTCGGAGAGCAGGTTGAACCCGTCCGTGCCGTCCGGGCGCATGCCGCCCAGGACGATACTCTGGCCGTTGTCGCCCTGCTGCATGCCGGGGTAGAGGTCGCTGTCGCGGTTGCAGGAGAGGAAGAAGGCCTCCAGCAGCTCGAACGCGCTCTCCTCCGTTTCGCGGCCGGCGTCGAGATCGGCGCGCAGATAGGGGAACATGTACTGGTCGAAGCGGCCCAGGGTGTTGTGGTAATCGCCTTCGCACCACATGGCGAAGTGGAGGATCCGCAGGGACTGCAGGGCCTCGCGGAAGGTGCGCGCTCCATGCGCTGGCACGCGGGCGAGGGTATCGGCGAGAGTCTCGTCTCCGGCGCGCCGGGCGGCCTCCTCATAGCGCCGGGCAAAGTCCAGCACGGCGTCGATGGAGATGCGCATGGCCGCGTGCTCGTCGCCGTCGCCCAAGCGGTCTCGGATGGCGAGCAGGCCCGAGGCGATCACGGGCGCGTAGTCCGGCGAGAGGTTGGAAACGTTGCCCAGCTCGTGGATATAATGGCTCGCGCAGATGGCCTCCCATTCCGCGTCGTCGAAGATGCGCGGCAGGTTCGGCACCGTGCGCGTGGCGGCGATGATCTCGCCCGGGAAGAGGTACGGCGCCTCCCTGTCCAGCGCCGCCTGGAGGCGCAGAGCGGTGCGCATGGCGTCGGAGAGGGATTTGTCGCGGTAGGGAAGCGGCGTGTCGTCCGTGAGAGCGACGCGCGCGGCGTGATGCGCCTTTTCCCACTGCAGGGCGGCGAGGGCGTTGATGCGGTCGGTCATGGCGGTCAGGCCTCCTTTTCGGGGATCGCGGTTTCGAAGAAGACTTCCGGCAAACCGGCGGCGCGCACGGTCACGGCGACGCGGCCGTCCGCGTCCGGGCCGAGGATCGCCTGGCAACGCCCGGAAAAAGTGGGAATGGTCTTGCCGCGCTCCGGATAAACGCCGTTCGGATCGCCGTTGCCGACGCCCAAAATGCGCCCGGCCTTCACGTCGAAGAAGACGGGCAGATCGTTCTCCTGGCCGGTGACGGGCACGCCGGCGGCGTCCAGGAGCCGTACGTTGCAGATGGCGCAGTCGCGCTTCTCCATTGGCGCGGCGTCGACGAGCTCCAGGCGCGCGGGAGCGCCAGCCGTGCGGACTTCTCCGCCGCGGCGACCTTCCCGCCGCACAGGCCCTCGGCGCGCAGAACGCCGGGAGCGAAGGGAATCCGGCACTCGGCGCGGCGGTCCGCCACGGGGATCTCGGCGACGGGCTCGCCGTTCAGGAGGAAGCGCACCGCGTTGCAGTTGGTCATGGCGCAGACGCGCACCTCTTCGCCCTCCGGCCAATTCCAATGCGGCAGCAGGTGGAGCATGGGGACCTCCGGGTCGCCGTAATAGCTTTTGAGCATGAAGAAGGTGTCCTTCTCGAAGCCGCAGCTGTCCATGAGGCCCCAATGGCTGTATACGCTGGGCCACTCGAAGGGCTGGGGCTCGCCGCGGTAATCGAATCCGCCCCATACGAACAGGCCCGCCACGTGCGGCGCGGCCTCCACGGCCCTCCAAGTCTCCTGCAGGGTCTGTCCGAAGGAGGAGGTGGTGAGGCCGTAGCTGTTGTAGACCTGCTTGACGGGGTCGTCCCTGTAGACGCCGCGCGTGGCGTAGAGCGGGCCGTTCTCGGTAGCCACCATGGGGTGGCCGGGACGGCGCGCCGCGTAGGGCATGTAATCGCCCAGGCAGTAGTTGATGCCCGCTACGTCCAGCACATCCGAGGCGTTTTCGCGCATGAGCACGCCGCCGTTCATGGCCGCGGTCACGGGGCGGGAATCGTCCAGAGCCTTGACGCGCCGCACCATTGTTTCTGCCATGCGCCGTCCGCGCCGCTCGCCCTGCCAATGCTCCTCGTTGAAGAGGCTGTAGAGGAAGACGCTGGGGTGATTGCGGGCGAGGAGGACCATCTCGTCCAGCTGGCGCAGGACCTCCTCCGAGGAGCGGAAGTGGCGGTTCTCCGCCATGACCAGAAGGCCCAGCTCGTCGCAGGCGGTAAGGAGCTCTTCCGAAGGACAGTGGTGCGCGCAGCGGTAGGCGTTGCAGCCCATCTCCTTGAGGCGCTGCACGCGCCAGCGCACGAGGGACCCCGGCACGGCGATGCCCACGCCCACGTGGTCCTGGTGGCAGCAGATGCCTTGCACGCGGGTCTTTTTCCCGTTCAGGAACATGCCCTCGTCTGTCCAGCGGATCTCCCGGCAGCCAAAACGC
>CACZOT010000318.1 GCA_902782795.1 uncultured Eubacteriales bacterium
GTAGCGGTCGCAGCCCTCCTGGATCTTCATGACCGCGCGGGTCTTTTCCTCATGGCGGCTGACGGTCAGACGTTCGAACGGCGCGCCCTTGAGGCTCTCCACGGCGATGAGCGGCTCCGCCTGGGCTTTGGCGCGTTCATAGAGCTCGACCACCTCTCCCCTGCGCGCCGCCCCGATCACCAAGCGCACGCCGGGCAGGCAGACCCGCGCGGCGTCCTTCTGTGCGAGGCACCCGCAGACGATGATATCCGCGCCGGGATGTTCGCGCGCGGCGCGGCGGATGGTCTTCATGGATTTGTTGTCGCCCGTGGACGTGACGGTGCAGGTGTTGACGACGTAGACGTCCGCCTCCCCGGCGAAGGGGACGCTCTCCCACCCCGCCTGCTCAAAGCGCTCGCGCATGGCTTCGGTGTCGTATTCGTTCACCTTGCAGCCCAAGGTCACAAAGGCGATGGTCCTCGCGCTCATGCCTTCACCGCCTCGATCCAGATCTCATCGTAATTGACCTTCTGTCGCACGCGCACGCGGTTGAGCTTGAGCAGCTCCAAAAGCGCCAGGAACACGGTAACCACCTCTTCTCGGGTCGGTTCCTCCCCAAAGAGGCTGGAGAAGCCCGCGCGCCCGCGCCGCACGCGCCTGGCGATGCGCGCCATGCAATCGCGCACGGTGTGGACGTCCCGCCGGATCTCCCTCTGGCTGGGGCGGGTGGCGGCGTCGCGCGCCTCCGCCCGGGCCATGACGCGCTGGAACGCGGCCCAGAGACGCGCCGTGGTCAGCCCCGTGAGCTCGATCTCCGGCGGCGGCAGCGGGAATTCCTCCGGGAGCTTGGTATAGAGGGCCTTGGCCTCGTCCTCGAGCTTGCGCATATCCTGCGTGAGCTCCTTGAAGGCCTTGTATTCCTCCAATCGGCGGATGAGGAGCGCCTCGGGGGATTCCTCGTTCTCCTCGTCTTCCTTCTTGATGTTGGGGACGAGCGCGCGGCTCTTGATCTCCAGAAGCGTGGCCGCCATCTCCAGGAATTCGCTGGCGCTGTCCATATCCAGTTCGTCCACGCCGCGCATATATTCGAGATACTGCTCCGTGATCTGGGAGACGAAGATCTCCTTGATATCGATTTTCGCCTCGCGGATGAGGGTGAGCAGGAGATCCAGCGGGCCGTCGAACTGCTTGAGGGAAACTGCGTATGCCATTCGCTGGCCTCCTTACAAAATGCCCAGCATGCTCATGACGCGCGCCGCCGCCTGCCCCACGCCGCTAAAGACGAAATCGCTCACGGCGGTGAGCCCCTTATCCAGAAGTCCGGTGGCGAAGAGCGCAACCATGATGCCGGAGCCGACCATCATGCCCTTGCGGTCGGCGAAGAGCGGCCGACGCAGGACGAGATCATTGAGGACATGGTAGCCGTCCAGAGGCGGCAGCGGAATGAGATTGAAGATGGCCAGCATCATGTTGGTGATCATGCTGTAGCCCGCCATCTGGAACAGATACCCCGCCGTCCGCCCGAACGCGGGGACGATGAGCTCGTCCGCGTAATAGGGCGCGTAGGCGAGCAGATCCCGCACGGCGACGTAATAGGTCTTGCCGTCCTCGGGGAAGAAGTAGCACATCTCGCCACCGTAAAGGCTCTTGAAGTATTCGGGCACGCTCCAGGCGGCTGCGGAGACCGTATCCACCCGGGCCAGAGCCGCGGCGCACGTCCCGTAGACGATGAGAGCGCTGAGGACGAAGAGGATCAGGTTCATGGTGATGCCGGCGATGGAGACGAGCAGGTCGTCCCGGCGGTAATGGCGGAAATTGCGCGGGTTCACGGGCACGGGCTTGGCCCAGCCGATTCCCACCAGCAGCATCATCAACAGGCCCGTGATGTCCAGATGCCGGAGGGGGTTGAGCGTGATGCGGCCCAGCTGGCGCGCGGTCGGGTCTCCGCACTTTTCCGCGACCCAGCCGTGGGCCGCCTCATGAGCGGAGATGGCCAGCAGCCGCCCGGGCAGCGCCAGCAGGAAGAAGACCAGCGTCGCGCGCGGGTCGGACAGAAGCTGCGAGATCAGGCCCATCGTTTCTCCTCCGTTTCGGGCATGGGTTCAAGCATATAGTATACCGCAGGAAAAACTTTGGCGCAACGGCAGGAAAACGAAGTTCCCGCGCAGAATGTTAACCGCATGAACGTGTACGATTTCGACAACACCATCCTGCGCGGGGACACCACCTGGCGCTTTACCCTCTGGTGCGCGCGCCGCTACGGCGCGGTGCGGCGGCATCTGGGGCGGGTCCTTCTGCGTGTGCCGCGCTTTCTCGCGGGAAAGATGACTCTCACCGAGGGCAAGAGTTTCCTGCTGGGATATTTCGCGCTTGTGCCGGATATGGACGCGGAGATCGCCCGCTTCTGGGAGGCCAACATGCCGCGCGTGAAGAATTGGTACCTCGCGGCGCGGCGGCTGGACGACGTGGTGGTCACGGCCTCGCCGGAATGCCTGGTGCGTCCCGCCTGCGAACGGCTCGGGGTCGCCTGCGTAGGCACGCGCGCGGACAGGACCACGGGCGTCATTACCGGTAAGAACTGTTCGGGCGTGGAAAAGGTGCGGCGCTTTCGCGAGGCATACCCCGGCGCGAAGATCGAGGCCTTCTATTCCGATTCCCTGCGCGATTCCCCCCTCGCGCGGGAGGCCAATCGCGCGTACCTCGTCAAGGGAGAGACGCTCTCCCCCTGGCCGGAGCCCTGACGGAACGCGCTTGCCGCAGGCGAAGCGCGGTGTTATAATGGCTCCAGTTTTTTCAAGGAGGCGGAACAAATGGCAAAGGGCAGCATCAACAAAGGCAGCGCGTTAAGCTGGCTCCTCCTCGGCGTGATCGGCGTACTGCTGATCGTCGGGCGGAATTTCATCAAGGACGTGTTCTATATCGTGCTGGCTGTGGGGCTGATCCTCTCGGCCGCGGCTGGCATCTTCGGCTGGTGGAAGGAAAAATCCAAAAAGCCCGCGGAGATCGCTCGGCTCCTGGGCAGTGCGCTCCTGGTGATCGTGGGGATCTGGATCCTCACCCACCCCGGCACGTTCGACGCCATCGTCAACGTGTTGATCGGCGCGGTGCTCATCCTGGCGGGCGGCTCCTGGTTCGTGCGCGGCTGGAGCGCCGAGCGGGATCTCTTCCCCATGGTCCTCGGCGGCGTCGGCGTGGCGCTCGGCATCGTCGTCATCTGCAGCAAGGCCGCCACCGGATGGCCCATCGTCCTGGAAGGCGCCGGCTTCATCTATACCGCCGTGGCGGGCTTCCTCTCCGAGAGGCGCTTCGGCGCGTAAGGAGGCAAGAGATGCGCAGAATTCTGTCGATTCTCCTGACGGCGCTGCTTCTGTGCGCGCCGCTTCGCAGCCCTGCGGATACGGCGGAGGAGCCTTCTCTCGGGGACCTTTTCTCCGCCTGGCTGCTGGACACGCGGGACCTCGCCGGCGCCTTCGCCTCCGAGATCGGTTCAGAGCTGGACGCCGCGGGCGAGGCCGTCGGCGACGCGCTCGACGAGGCGCAGGCCTACCTTGACGAGAACCTCCCCATCTGGACGGAGGAGGCCCGCATGGCATGGGACGCGCTCTCCGGAGCCGCTCTGGAGGCGGCGGGGACGGTATCCGAGGAGGCCAAAGCGGCCTACGTCTCCCTGCGCGCTTGGGCGCTGGAGAAGGCTCCCGCCGTTCGGGAGAAGCTCCTTGAGCTCGTGGACGCGCTCGGCTGCGCGGCGGGCGTTTCGGAGGCACGGGTCGCCATGGTGGACCGCTACGTCGCCCAGCATGGACACGGGGAGATCCTCGCCGCATGGGAGACCGTACAATCCACCCTGTCGGATCCTGCGGCCGTGACCCGCGAGAACCTGGACGCCGCCATGGAACGGATGCGCTCTTGGCTTTCCTTCTCTTCGGACAGCGCCGCGGGAGAGGTTCTCCGGCAGCTGGACGCGCTCCTGCGCAGCGAATACCAGCGCAGCCTGCAGGCGTTCGTCTCCGTGAACGGCAGCGAGGGGATACAGACCGCATGGGCCAATATCGAGGCCGCTTTGGATAGCGGCGAGCCGATCCCCCAGGAGGATGCCGACGCCCTGCGCGCATGGTTCGAATCTCTCGCGGACGAGCCCTCAGCGGCCCAGTGGGGCTTTCTGGAAGCGCTTCTGGCTGAATAACCACACAGGAAAACGCCCCGCTTTCCAACGGAAGGCGGGGCGTTTTTTATCTGGTCTGTCAGCGAAGCAGCTCGTTGAGGACGCGGCCCTGGGCCTCGGGCAGACGCAGGCCCAGCATAGCGGCGAGGGTCGGCGCGTCGTCCACGAGCTCGCAGCGCTCGAGCACGGCGCCCTTGCGCACGCGCGGGCCAGCTGCCAGGAAGATGGGCTGAGGCCCTTTTTCGGGCATGTAGCCGTGGGTGGCGCGGCCGTGGCGGTAATCGGTGCGATCGTAGGAGCGGGCCAGGGGCCGGCGCCAATCGTCTCCGAAGGAGGTGAAGCCGTCCGTCTCCAGAACGAAGGAGAAATCCCCGGCGAGGCCGTACTTCTCGCGCGCCTCATCGGCGGTGAGCAGCGCCGAGACGCCGTAGACCTCCTCGGCGACGAGTTCCTCCAGGAGGGCTTTCACGCGAGGCTCGTCGGCCTTGTTTTTCACATACACGTGCGCGGACATTCCGCAGGACTTGACATAGGCGTCCCAATCCAGGAAGGAGCCGTCCTCGGCCACTCGGATGAGCCCGGCCTCGCGCAGCTTCACGTTCAGACACATGACGCGCACGATATCCATCTGTCCGTGGTCGCTCAGGACGACGAAATCCGTGTTCTCGTAGATGCCCGCGTCGCGCGCGGCGTCCATGAGCAGGCCGAGCCACTCATCTGTCTCGCGCACGGCCTCGTCCACATGGCCGTTGAACAGGCCCCAGGCGTGGCGCGCGCCATCGATGTTGGCGGGGTGCAGCATGATGAGATTGGGCTTGTGGCGGCGGATGATCTCCGCTCCTGCCTTGCAGACGAGATCGTCCGTCATGGGATGCTTGCGGATGGTCACGGGGCCGATGAACGGCCGCAGCGCCTCGTCGTAGAGCTCCGGCGTGGTGCCGCTGCGCAGGAAGCAGGCCTCCTTCGTGTCGTCCTCGCCCTGGGGCCAGTATTCGTCGATGAGCCAATCGATGGACTTGTGGTTGCCCGTCACCGGCCAGAA
>CACZOT010000319.1 GCA_902782795.1 uncultured Eubacteriales bacterium
ATCATCGGCATGACCTACGGCTCCCTGTTCGATGCCAACCAGACCATGGTCAACAAGATCGACGACGACACCTATCAGGTGCAGGTCGTTTCCTGGTACGACAACGAGAACTCTTACACCTCTCAGATGGTCCGCACCATCAAGTACTTCGCCGAGCTGTAATTATCCAGTAAAATCAAGGGCTTTCGAGCCTTTGTGCGACTGAAAAATCGGCTCAAAAGTACGAAAAATGTAGTCGGATGCCCGTAGGCAGGGAAGGCTGATTCCCCGCCCGGTACGATAAACATTTCGCCCCGCTTTTCCCCTGGCCGACAGGGAGGAAGCGGGGCTTTTTATGCGCGCGGGAGGGCGGGCCAAGGCCTCGGAGCGGTTGAAAACCCCGCGCGGGTATGATACACTTTTTTGCGGAATATGGTCGCCGGGGAACTCCGGCGGGATGGGGACGGGCCAACATGGAAAAGCGGCAGGCGGCGGTCGGCGCGAGGCGGGAGCTGGGGAGCGTCGATCTGGTCAAGTTCATCGCCAGCGTGATGATTTTTCTCCTCCATAACGGGATGCTCAAACAGTGGGAGAACGTCCGGTTCGCGGAGGAGGTCCTCTCGCGCTGGGGCGTGCCCTTCTTTTTCCTCAGCTCGGCCTATTTTTTGTTCCGCAAGGGCGAGGGCGGGAACATCACGGGAGAGCAGCTGCGCGGGTACGCGCGGCGCATCGCTCTTTTGTACGCGGGCTGGTTCGTGTTCAATCTGCCAAGCGTCGCCTACATGCATTTCATCCAGTACAAGGTCAACGAGTTGCATACTTGGGTCGTATTCGTGAAGAACGCCTTCTTCTCCGCGAGCTTCACGGGCTCCTGGTTCCTCACGAGCTGCGTCTTCGGCGCCTGGCTGGTCTGGCTGCTGAGCCGGCGGCTTTCGACCGGACGGGTCGTGTTCGCGACCGCCTGGGTGTACGCGATCTGCGTCCTGACGTCGATGTACAAGGGGATCATCCCCAAAGCGATCGTGGGCGTCCTGAATTTCTGCGTGTTCCCGCTGAACATCTTCAACGGCTGCTTCTACTTCGCCGTGGGGAAAGCCATCGCCGAGAACGAGGAACGGATCCGCGCGCGCTTCCCGCGGCCCGTGTGCGCGGCGTGCTTCCTCGTCGCCTACGCCCTCTATTTCGGCGAGATCGCCTTCGCCCGGCGCGCGGGGATCTTCAGCAAGACGGACGTGGGCGTCTTCCTCATCCCGGCGTCGATCGCGCTGTTCCTCTTCTGTCTGGAGACCGGGGCACGCGTGCCCGGCGGGCGCCTTCTGCGCAAAATGAGCACGATCTTCTTCTTCTGCCAGGGCAACATCATCTGCGTGCGGGGCTTCTGCGCGGAATACCT
Organism: uncultured Eubacteriales bacterium; assembly: GCA_902782795.1. Lineage (GTDB taxonomy): Bacteria > Bacillota > Clostridia > Christensenellales > Aristaeellaceae > UBA1224. The sequence continues at coordinate 1,373 of CACZOT010000319.1, forward strand.
GGGCGTGCGGTCCATCCACGCGCTCAACGCCGTCTGCCTGGCCCTGCTCGCTGCGGTGACGGCGGCGGTCCTGCTTGCGCAGCGGCGCACGAAATGGCGCTGGCCCCACTACCTGACTTGAGAAAACGGGAGGAATCGCGAATGGGAAAAACGCTGCGCCTGATGACGGCGGTGTATCTGGAGCGGGACGGGAAGATCCTGCTGCTGTACCGCATCGGCTCGCGGGTGATCAAGCCCTGCTGGGCGGGCATCGGCGGCCACTTCGAGCCGGAGGAGCTGCGCGACCCGCAGGCCTGCCTCCTGCGGGAGCTGGGCGAGGAGACCGGCCTCGTCGCGGACGATCTGGAGGACCTGCGCCTGCGCTATGTGGCCGTGAGCCGCTTCGGCGAGGAGATCCGCGAGAACTTCTACTTTTTCGCGCGGCTCAGGGAGAGCGTAACGCGGGAGATCCGCTGCAACGAGGGCGTGCTGGAGTGGGTGCCGCGCGGCGAGCTCCTCGCGCGGGAGATGCCCTTCTCGGCCAAGCCGGTGCTGCGGCATTACCTCGCCGGGGGCGAGGGGACGGACGCGGTCTACGTCGGCGCGCTGGCCTCCGAGGAGGAGGGCCGCGAGATGACCTTCACGGAGCTGACCATCCGTTGAGAGACGGGCGCGGATCCATCGCAGGCTGCGGCCCTGTCAAGCGCGGGCCTGTCCGTCCCGTTGGCTTGCCTTCCACTGCAGCCACAGAGGGCTGAGAAGGGAAGCCTTCGGGTCCTCCCGGATTCTGGCGCAGGGGAATTCAGGGCAGCTCCCGCAGGACAGGAGCCCTTTCTCGATGGCGCAATCCCGCGCGTAACACACGCCATCAGGGTTTCCCTGCACGCATCCGGCGCAATCTCCGTGGAGATAGCTCGGGCATTGTCCGCAATAGTACCCGCATTTTCCAAGCAGCATTTCGTCCATTTGGATGACGCCTCCCGCAATCAATCGCTCCATGTGCGATTTGCCGCAGACGCTCGGCTGAGGCAAGAAATAACGGCCCCGGGGCACATGCCCCGGGGCCCGGCACGCGGCGCGTCAGGCGTTTTCCGGCTCCAAAAGGCCGAAGTTGCCGTCGCGCCTGCGATAGACCACGCACGTGGCGTGGGTCTCGGCGTCCACAAAAAGGAAGAACGAATGGTCCAAAAGCTCCATCTGCTCGATGGCGTCCTCCACGGACATGGGCTTGACCGTGAAGCGCTTCACGCGCACGAGGGAGGGCGTCTCGTCGTCCGGCTCGGCCTCCTGGGCCTCCGCGGCGGCGGCGGGCTGCTCCGCGGCGCGCAGCCGGTCGGCGAACTTGGTGTGGTGGCGGCGCAGCTGGGAGACGAGGCGGTCGATCGCCTTGTCCACAGAGGCGTACATATCGCTGCTGGTCTCCTCCGCGCGCAGCAGAGTCGAACCGATAAAGACCGTGATCTCGGCGATGTTGCGGGCGCCCTTTTCCTGGGTCAGGCGCACCTGCACGTCCACATCGTCCCAGAAATAGCGCTCCAGTCGAAAGAGGCGCTTCTCGACGCGGTTGCGCATCGCCTCGGTGATCTCCATGTTTTTGCCGCTGATGTTGATTTTCATCCTGGTCACGCTCCTTTTCCTCGGGACCGGAAGGGCCGGCCCGGATACTGACAGAGCCGCCCGCGGGGCCTTCCCCGGGCTCTCGCTGTTAGGATTCGACAGGGAAGGGGCGTTCTCCTGCCGGGAGCGTGAAAAAAGTTTTAACATTGGCGCGGGAAGGAGGGAGCCCGGGCAGGGCTCCCTCCGGCCGTCAATCCGGCTCGCCGGGGCCGATGGGCCAGATGAGGTTGTCGCAGCAGGACCGCCAGCTGGCGCAATCGTCCCAGAAGCCGATCCAGCAGCAGGATCCGCAGCGCGCGAAGCGGCCCTGGCGCTCGATCTCACAGGATCCGCAGCGCGGGCAGAGGGGCTGCGGGCGGCATTTCTCCAGGAGCGCGGCGCTGTTCCAGCAGGGCCAGAAGGGCAGCTCCCGGCAGGCTTCCGGGCAGCAGACCGGCCGCGGCGGACAGGGCGGCGGGCACGGGGGAGGCGGGCAAGGCGGCCTGGGCGGCGGACAGGATGGCCGCGCGCAGGGGCAGGGGCGGAGCCGGGGAAAGAGGCTCGGCATCGTAGGGTTCCTCCTTTCCGGGCCGGGTATCGTGCGGGCCCGTATCAGAGATATTCCCGCGGGCGGTGGGCGGTGCGGCCCCGTGCGCCGAGGGGCGCGGCGGTGAAATAACTGCTGCGGGAACGGCCGGGCCACTGGGAAAGACGGCTTGGCAGGAAGTGAAGAAAGGGATCGATGCCCGGATCTCCGGTCGAGATCCGGGGCCGGAGCGCGTGGGATCCCGCCATTCGGGGTAGCGCCCCGCGAGGGGATTTCCTGGCTTTTGCCCGCGTCAGCCCGAAGAGAGAACGATCTCCCCGCGCGGGCCGCCCCCTTCGCGGACGCTGAAACAATTAACCTCCGCCCCTATTGACGAGCGTGGCCCGGAGGAGGTATAATATCCGCTGAAGCAGAAGGCAGCACTTCTCACCCGGCGGCAGAGGCCAGCATGGGTCACACAGGGGTCTTGTTCCCCGCCATGTGTCAGTGCGCCGTCTGTGCGCGCTTTTTTTGTTTCCGTCGATATCTTCGGCAATTATGGGAGGTGTGTCCGCATTAACGATCTGATGATCAACGAGGAGATCCGCGACCGCGAAGTCCGCCTGATCGACCAAAACGGCGAGCAGCTGGGTATCATGCCCACCCGCCGCGCCATGGAGCTTGCCGAGCAGGCCAATCTGGACCTGGTCAAGATCGCCCCGCAGGCGAAGCCGCCGGTCTGCAAGCTGATGGATTACGGCAAGTACCGCTTCGAGCAATCCAAAAAGGAGCGGGAGATCCGCAAGAACCAGCGCGTCATCACCATCAAGGAGGTGCGCCTGAGCGCCGTCATCGCCGACCACGATTTCGACGTGCGCGTCAAGGCCGGCCAGAAGTTTTTGCAGGACGGCGACAAGGTCAAGGCCTCCATCCGCTTCCGCGGCAGGCAGATCGCCCATTCGCAGATCGGCATGGAAGTCATGAACGCGTTCGCCGAGCGCCTCAAGGATATCTCCGTGGTGGAGCGCAAGCCGCTCATCGAGGGCCGCAATATGTCCATGGTCCTCGCGCCGAAGGACAACAAAGACGCGAAAGAAGCAAAGGAAGCCAAACAGCAGCCCAAGGAATGATCCCGGCGCTCACGCGCCCGTCATGAACAGCAACACGGGAGGGAGGAACAAACCATGCCCAAGCAGAAAACGCACCGCGGCGCCGCGAAGCGCTTCAATCTGACCAAGACTGGCAAGATCAAGCGCGCTCAGGCGTACAAGAGCCATATCCTGACCAAGAAGCCCACCAAGCGCACCCGCAACCTGCGCAAGGCGGCCTACGTGGCCAAGACCGAAGCGAAGACCGTTAAGAAGCTCATCCCGTACAAGTAAGGAGGCGAAGGAACCATGGCACGTGTCAAAAGAGCAGTCAACGCGCAGAAAAAGCGCCGCAAGATGATTAAGCTCGCGAAGGGCTACTTCGGAGCCAAGAGCAAGCAGTACCGCGCCGCCAGCGAGCAGGTTCGCCGCAGCCTCCGCTACGCGTACGTCGGCCGCAAGCTGCGCAAGCGCAACTTCCGTTCCCTGTGGATCGCCCGCATCAACGCCGGCGCCCGCGCGAACGATCTGAGCTATTCCAAGCTCATCAACGGCCTCAAGGTCGCCGGCATCGATATCAACCGCAAGATGCTCTCCGAGCTGGCCATTCACGATCCCGAGAGCTTCACCGCCCTGTGCGAAAAGGCCAAGGCCGCGAAGTAAAAAGGACGATCCCGCAAGACCCGCAGATATCGAGTATTTGCGGGTCTTCTTTATCCCCATCGAACGCTTGAGGAGGCGCCTATGAGAGAGATATGCACCATGCACGGAAAGCTCCCCCTGCCCGCGTTCTTTCCGGACGCGACCTATGGCGCCGTGCGCTGCACGCCCTTTTCCGCCGTGCGCTCTCAGGGCCTGGTGATGAACAGCTACCACCTCTATAACCGCCCGGGCCCGCGCCTGATCAAGCAGCTGGGCGGCCTGCACGCCTTCACCGGCTACCAGGGCATCCTCCTCACGGATTCCGGCGGGTTCCAGCTCTATTCCCTCATCCGCGAAAACCCCGCCTACGGCGAGATCCGCGAGAACGAGATCCTCTTCCGGCCGGATATGGGCAAGGAGAAGATGGTCTTCACGCCGGAAAAGTGCATCCAGGCGCAGCTGCGCTACGGTTCGGACATCATGATGTGCCTGGACGTGTGCACCGCGCCGGACGACCCCATCGAGGTGCAAAGGCGCAGCGTGGAGCTCACCGTGCGCTGGGCCAGGCGCTGCCGCGAGGAGTACGACCGAGCCATGCGCTCCTGGAAGGGCGAAGGGCCGCGCCCGCTCCTGTTCGGCATCGTCCAGGGCGGCGCGGACCGGCAGCTCCGGCTCGAGTGCGGAGCGCGCCTGGAGGAGATCGGCTTCGACGGCTACGGCTTCGGGGGCTGGCCCATGGGCGCGGACGGCAAGCTCCGCCTGGACGTTTTGCAGGACGCCGCCGACGCCATGCCGGACCACAAGGTCAAATACGCCATGGGCCTGGGCCGTCCGGAGGAGATCGTCCGCCTGGTGGAAATGGGCTACACCCTCTTCGATTGCGTCATCCCCACGCGGGAGGCGCGCCACCAGCGGCTCTACGTCTTCCGCGAGGGCATGGAGACGCCCGAAGGAGTGCGCCGTCCGGAGGGGGATTTCTTCCGCTATCACCGCGCGCTGGAGCCCGAATACGCCCGCGACGGCGCCCCCGTGGACGAGCGGTGCGATTGCGTGCTCTGCCGCAGCCATTCGCGCGCCTACCTCCATCACCTCTTCAAGACAGACGACCCCCAGGCGCTGGCTCTGGCCACGGCCCATAACCTGCGCTTCTACGAGCGCCTGATGGAGCTTCTGCGCGCCGGAATGGAGAAAAGCGATGGATAAGCGCCGGGAGGAGGCCCTCGAGGCGATCCTCGCCTCGAAGAAATACCGCGAGGTCTGTCCGGACACGGTGCGGCGCGTGTTCGCGCAGAAATGCGAGGCCCACAAGAACCTCAAGGAGGCCGACAAGGCCGCCCGCGCCCAGCTGCACCAGATCACCGGCGCGTTCATGACGCCG
>CACZOT010000320.1 GCA_902782795.1 uncultured Eubacteriales bacterium
CTGAAGAGGCGCGCGAAGAGGCCCTCACCATGCTGGAGACCTACCGCGAGTTCGCCCAGACGGTCCTGGCCATCCCCATGTTCACGGGCCAGAAGTCCGATAAGGAAAAGTTCGCCGGCGCACGAGCCACTTTCTCGATCGAGGCCATGATGCAGGACGGCAAAGCCCTGCAGGCCGGTACTACCCACGATTTCGGCACCAACTTCTCTGAAGCGTACGAGATAAAATACCTTTCCCGCGAGGGCAAGCAGGAATACGTCTACGAGACCAGCTGGGGCGTCTCCACTCGCCTGATCGGCGCCCTCATCATGACCCACGGCGACGAGCGCGGCCTTCGCCTCCCGCCGAACGTCGCGCCCATCCAGGTGGTGGTGCTGCCCATCGCCGCCCACAAGCCCGGCGTCTCCGAAAAGGCCAAGGAGCTTGCCGACAAGCTCGCCGCCGCAGGCATCCGCGTCAAGCTCGACGATCGCGATACCGTCTCCGCGGGCTGGAAGTTCAACGAATGGGAGCTCAAGGGAGTGCCGCTTCGCATGGAGCTGGGCCCGAGGGATATCGAGAACGGCGTCGTGACCGTCGCCCGCCGCGACAACTTCGAAAAGACCACCATCTCCCTGGAGGATCCCGCCGCGGCCGCCAAGGAGCTGCTCCAGCAGATCCAGCTGGGTCTCTGGGAGCAGGCCTGCGCCTACAAGGAAGCCCATACCACCGTCGCCACCACTTATGAGGAGCTGGAGCAGGGCGTCCAGACCGGCTTCGTGCGCGCCGCCTGGTGCGGCGAGCAGGCCTGCGAGGACGAAATCAAGGCCAAGACCAACGCCTCCTCCCGCAACATGCCCTTCGATCAGAGCGGCATGCCCAGCGACAAGTGCGTCTGCTGCGGCAGGCCCGCCAAGAAGATCATGTACTTCGCCAAGGCGTACTGATTTCCAATGCGAAAAGCCTCCCTCGCGGGGAGGCTTTTTTTCGTTGCACGCCAGGCTGCCATATGGTATGCTGATGCATAGAGGTGATACAGATGGAATTCATCCGCAAAGAGGACATCGTCGCGTTCGCCAACCCGGGCGTGGTCTCCCGGCAGCTGATCAACGCTGCGAACGCGCCAGCTTCGCGTGTGGCTATCACCGAGGTACACGTCGAGCCCGGCGCTTCCCAGCCGCGTCACACCCACGCGTCCTCCGAACAGATCTGGTACGCGCTGCGGGGCGAAGGGGTCCTCCTTCTCGCCGAAGGAGCGGAGAGGCCGTTTCGCGCGGGCGACGTCGCGCGCTTTGCCGAGGGCGACGTCCACGGTCTGCGCAACGCGGGCGACGCGGATTTCGTCTACCTGTCCGTGACAGCGCCGCCCATCGATTTCCGCGGCGCCTATCGGGAGGCGCGCTGACCGCTTGACGAAAGGAGGAAACGCCATGCGCGAAAGGACCGTGCCGGAGGCGGTGGCAAAGCGCGCCCGCGCCTCGGGCGAAGCGGGCGTTCGCTGGCTAGAGAGGATCGATTCGCTCGTCGCCGGGCTCGAGGCGGATTGGCGCATCTGCGTCGACGATGCCTTCACCGGCGGAACGGACGCCTACGTCGCGCCAGCAGTAAGCGAGGATGGCGCCAAGTGCGTGCTGCGGCTGTGCATCCCGGATGAAACCGGTCTCCAGGATCTTCTGCAGGCGGATACCGTCATGCTCGCCGCGAGCGGACGCGGCTACGCGCGGCTGCTGCGGGAGGACGAGCCTCGTCTCGCCTGTCTCCTGGAGTGCTTGGGCCGACCGCTGAGCATGACAGGTCTTCCCGTAGAGCGGCAGCTGGACATCCTTTGTGATACCCTTTCCGAGGCCTGGATCCCCGCGCAGACCGTGCGTCGGGAGTGTCCGCGCGCGTCCCTGCTTCCCGATGGGAGCGGCGCGATCGGCTGGTTCCGGGAGTTCATCCCCAAGGCCTGGGAGAGGCTGGACCATCCGCTGTCCCTGAGGGCTGTCGAGCATGCCTTGGAATGCCTGGACGGCTGCGCCGCGCGAGCCGGATCCGGCGAGATCGTGCTCGTGCATGGTGACGCCAACGCCCCCAATTGCCTGGAGGATCCCCTTCGGCCCGGCGCGTTTCGCTTCATCGACCCGGATGGCGTGCTGGGCGAAAAGGCTGCGGACCTGGGCGTTCTGATGATCGTGCCTCAGGAAGGCTTCGCGGACGCCGCCGCGTCGGTCGGGGAAACGCGCTGCCGCCGCATCAGCGAGCGCACCGGCGTGCCGCCCGAAGCGGTCTGGCAATGGGGCTGCGTGCAGAGCGTGTCCACGGCGCTGGTCTGCGCGGAGATCGGCCACGGCGCGGCGGCGGCGCTCGCCCGCATCGCGGAGGCTTGGGCGGCGGCGGAACCATTTCTGTAAACAACCCGGGGCGCTCCCTTCGGAGCGCCCCGGGTTATCCCTCAGGCCTTTTCCAGGCCGATGGTCGTTTCGTTGAAGCGCATGAGCATCGGAGAGGCGGCAGAGTACGACGTCCACTCCTCCTGCCCAGCCACGGTGACGGCCCCGCCCTTGGCGAAGGCGCACCAGTAATCCGTCATGGCCTGGGAGAGCGCCCAATCTCCCGGGACGAAGGGCCGCCAGCAGCGGTCCAGCGTGCCGAAGACGTACCAGAGCTCCGCGGAATGGAAGGCCCCGGCCTCGTCGCCGGGCATCATGCGGTCAAAATAATACGCCCAGACATCCTTGCGGCCAACGCGCACGGCGTTCTCCGCGAACAGCGCCACCTGCTCGCGCGCGGAGGATCCCTCGCGACCGAAGAGCATGTCGTCTCCGGCGACGCAGCCGATCATCACGCGGGCATCAGGCCACTTGCCTTCGCGCAGGCACTCTTCCGGCGAAACAGGAAGGATCTTCCCGTCCACGCACGGCCCGAAGGGCAAACCGGCGCCGACGGCCTTGGCGTGCGCCTCCGCAAGAGAGGTGGTCAGGCGCGTGGCGTCCATGTGCAAAAGATCGTCCGGGGTGAGGCCGAGACTCTCGCAGGCGTGGACCGCTGCGTCTTCGAGCATCTCCCTGGTGCGGTAGCGGCCGGTGAACCCAAGGCCGCCCGCGGACTGGATGATCGCCCCGGAGAACAGGCCCTTCGCGTCCGGCATGGAAAGCAGCGCCTTGACGATGCCGCCGCCCGCGGATTGGCCGAAGATGGTGACGCGTTCCGGATCGCCGCCAAAGGCCGGGGCGTTTTCCCGGACCCAGCGCAGGGCCTGTACGCAGTCCGTCAGGGCCCAGTTGCCGGAGATACCCGCGCGCTCCGCGAGAGCCGGATGCGCCAGCCAGCCCAGCGCGCCGAGCCTGTATGCGATGGAGACGAGCACGCACCCGCGCTTGCAAATGGCCTCGCCGTCGAACTCCATCTCATAACTGAAGCCGTGCATGTTCGCGCCGCCGTGGATCCACACCAGCACCGGCAGGCGCTTTTCGCCCGTGGTATCAGGCGTCCAGATGTTGCAGTAGAGGCTGTCTTCGCTCATATCCGGGCTGTCGGGATAGAATTCCTTCTGGTAGAAATCTCCCTCGTTCCAGCGGTGCTGGATGCCGATGGGCGCGAAGCGGTCGCAGCGGCGCACGCCCTCCCAGGGCTCGGGATCGCGCGCCGGGCGGAAGCGGTCATTCCCCACCGGCGCCGCCGCGAAGGGTACGCCGCGGAACACCGTATAAGAAGGATTCCCCGCCGGGACACCCTCGATCTTTCCCTGCCGCACCTGGATCACACGGTTCACGCTTTTGACAAACACTGCCGCCACCGCCTTTCTCAATGTTCACGGGCCCACCGAAGCAAATTATAACATCTTCGCGGTATGCTTGCAAACGCTTTCCGCCGCGTTCCCCACGCTTTTCCGTTTTCACACCAGATCCCCATAGCGGACGCCCAGCGGCGTTTCTTTTGCGCCACGGTGATGACGGGACAATCCGTCGGCTCCGCTCCGGGTCGGGAGGGCACGAGTATATTGTATTGCGGAACCTTTTTACGGCAGGGTCACATAAAAGTACCCTCTTCCCTTTTGCGCGGATTTCTGGTAGTCTATGCATGCGCCTGCAAAGCGCTAAAAGGAGATTCGGAAAAATGAAACTGAACAGCGCAAACAACATCGAACCACTCGCGAATGCTCTGCGAGAGGCCGAAGCGGTCGTCATCGGCGCGGGAGCGGGGCTCTCCACGGCGGCGGGATTCGTCTACTCAGGAGAGCGCTTTGAACGCTATTTCTCGGATTTTGAAGCC
>CACZOT010000321.1 GCA_902782795.1 uncultured Eubacteriales bacterium
CGGCCTCTCCATCGCATGGGCGGCGGTGGAGCACATCGCCGGGCCGTCCTGCGGCGCGCGCACGCTTTTCGCCACGCATTACCACGAGCTCTCCAGCCTGGAGGGCCAGCTCGACGGGGTGGTGAATTTCCGCATCACCGCCAAGGAGCAAGGGCACGATGTCATCTTTCTGCGCAAGGTCGTTCCCGGCGGCGCGGACAAGAGTTACGGCGTGGCCGTGGCCTCGCTCGCGGGGTTGCCTTCTTCACTGATCGCCAGGGCGAGGCAAATCATGGCCCGCCTGGAGACGGACACGGAGACGCGAGGCTCCATCAGCCAATCCATTCTGGACAAGCGCAAAAACGGGGGAGACAAGCAGCTCTCCATCGGAGACATCGGGCCGATGGCCCTGGTCGAGGAGATCCGTGCCATGGACGTGATGAGCATGTCGCCCATCGACGCACTCAACGCCCTGTTCAAGCTCTCCGAAAAAGCGCGCCGCATCTAGTGCGGGAAAGGGGGAACCAACCATGCCCATCCGGGTTCTGGACGCCGCGACCGTCAGCCGCATCGCCGCTGGCGAAGTCGTGGAGCGCCCGTCCTCCATCGCCAAGGAGCTCATCGAGAACGCGCTGGACGCGGGCTCGACCTCCATCACGGTAGAGGTGCGCGAGGGTGGCGTCGAGCTACTCCGTGTGACGGACAACGGCTGCGGCATCCCCATCAGCGAGACGCGCGTCGCCTTCGAAAACCACGCCACCAGCAAGCTCGTCAGCGGCGACAGCCTGACCGATATCCGCACGCTCGGGTTCCGCGGCGAGGCGCTGGCCTCCATTTCCGCCGTTGCCAAGGTGGAGATGCGCACGCGTACCCACGGCGCGGAGAGCGGCGCGCTCGTGCGCGTCGAGGGCGGCAGCTTCCTGGGCATCCAGGAGACCGGCTGCCCGGAAGGGACGAGCGTCACCGTGCGCGATCTGTTCTACAATGTTCCCGCGCGAAAGGCCTTTTTGCGCAAGCCTTCCTATGAAGCTGGCATTCTCTATGATACGGTGATGCGGCTCATGCTCGGCAACCCGGGAGTATCCATCCGCCTCGTGGGCAACGGGCGCAACATCTGCCACAGCTACGGCGACGGGAGCCTGCGCAGCGCCGCCCTGGCTGTTTTCGGCCGCGAGACCGCCTCGAAGATGCAGGAGATCGACGTCTCAGAAGGCGCGTTCCGCATCGAAGGACTCGTGGGCGTGGGGGATTGCGCCAAGCAGAACCGCTATAGCCAGTATTTCTTCATCAACGGGCGTTCCATCCGCTGCCACTTGCTCGCAAACGCCTTGGAGACGGCGGCGCGAGAGCGCGTGCACAACGGTCTCCATCCCATCTGCGCGCTTCATGTGCATCTTCCCGCCAGCGCCGTGGACGTGAACGTCCACCCCAGCAAGTTGGAGGTGCGCTTTCGGGACGAGCCATACTTCCGCCAGACAGCAGAGGCCCTGCTCCTGCGCGCCTTGGCCGCGGACGACGGCATGCTCGATGTGGAACGTCTCAAGGCACGCGCCGAGGAGGCCGACGCCATGCGAGAACAGGCGCAAAGCGTTGTCAGCTACCAGCCGCGCAGCGTCCTGGAAATGACCGTTCAGGAAAAACTCGCTCGCGCCGCGGAGGCGGGGGAATCCGCAAATGAGGAGGGCTTCGCGCAGATGCGCCGCCCGCTTCGGCCCGTTGAAGCCGATGAGGAGGACGCTTCCGGCAACAAACCCGAAGGACTACATTCCGAGGAGGAATTCACTCTCGTCCGGCCGCCCTTCCGTTCCGAAAGGGCGTCTGCCTCCCTGCGGGAAGCGCCCTACGAACGGCCAATCCGTCAGGAACCCAAGAGAGGCACGGATACGCAAAAAGAGACCGGAATCTCTAATAATTCAGATAAACAGACCAAAATTTCTTCTGTTTCCGAACAACCGGAACAGCTGACGATCCCGACGACCGCTCCAGGCAGGAACGCGCCTTCGTACCGCATCATCGGCGTGGCGCTGCGCACGTATCTGATCCTCGAGGCGGACGAATCCATGATTCTCATCGACCAGCACGCCGCGCACGAACGCATCATGTACGAACAGTACAAGGCGCAGCTCGATCTGGGCACGGCCAG
>CACZOT010000322.1 GCA_902782795.1 uncultured Eubacteriales bacterium
CCCAAAGGCGAACACGTCGCCCAGCACGCGCATGGCCTCGGCGGAGGAGTATTCGCGCCGCACGTACTCCACGCCCGCGGCGCTGGCCCGGCGCAGGGCGGCCTCGTCGTTGTAGACCCGGGCGATCTTCTCGGCGATCTCCTCGGGCGTGTCGGCGATCATGAGGATGTCCTCCGCGCCGCGGATGCCCTCCGCGCCGCAGGAGGTGGTGACGACCGGCAGGCCCATCTCCATGCTCTCCACGACCTTGCCCTTGATGCCCGCGCCGTAGCGCAGGGGCACTACGCACAGGCGGCTGCGGCGGTAGAAGCCGGCCAGCTCCTCGTCGGAGATCATGCCCTCCAGGACGAGATCCGGCCCGGCCAGGGCCTTGAGATCCTCGGGCATGCGGCTTCCTGCAATGTGCGCGACGACGCCGGGCAGTTTTTTGCGCAGTAGCGGGAGGATCTCCCCGGCGAGCCACTTCACCGCGTCCACGTTCGGGCCGTGCTGGAAGCCGCCGATGAAGAAGAGCCCTTCGCGCTCGGCGAGGGAATAGGGGACGTCCGGCACGTTGTCGAAGATGTAGGCGGGGATGGCCATGGCGCGGATGGCGGGGTCGATCCGGGCGATCTCCTCCACCTCGACCTGGGAGGGGTAGGCCGCCATATCCGCCTTGCGCATGAGGGAGAGCTCCTGCTTTTTCCACTGCTCCGCCTCGGCGAGAAGACCGCTCTCGTGGGAGACGGCGTACTCGCGCTGCATGCGCAGGAAGTGGAGATCGTGACCGTAGTAGAAGATCTTCGCCTTGGTCTTCTCGCGCAGGAAATCGATGTACTTGACCGAGATGTGCGGCCGGTTCAGGAAGGCGTAATCGAACCGGTCCGCGGCCTGGAGGATCCATTCCTTCCAGTGCTCGGCGTACCAGGGCCCGTAGAGGACCTCCACGCCCAGCTGCTGCAGCGCGGTGGTATAGGGCTCGTGGCGGTAGAAATTATCGCCGATGAACTTGACGTTGTAGCCCTGCTCGGCAAAGAGCCGCAGGTAGGCGTAGACCGTGCGGCTGCCGGCGTCCTTGTCGAACTGGGGCACGTAATGGTCCACAAAGAGGATGGTCTTTTTACCGTAGGAGCGGTCGCGCGCGGTGAAGACGCCCTGGGCGTTCTCGTTGTGCCCGGAAAGGGCGTCCTTCCATTTTTCGAAGAGCGCGGCCTGGTTCTTGACCTGGTAGGCCTTGAGGCCTGTGGAGGTGTCCGTGCCGTTGGAAACGCCCTCGAAATGCACCACCACCGAGGCGGGCTGGTAGACCACGCGCTTCCCGGCCGCCCAGACGGACATGGCCAAATCGCTGTCCTCGCAGTAGGCGGGGGCGAAGCGGTCGTCGAAGCCGCCCAGCTCCTTCCAGAGGGAAGCGCGGATCATGATCGCCGCGCCGGAGATGTAATCCACATCCTTGACGTAGTTGAATTCCGGCGCTTCCGGGTCCTGACGATTGCCATAGTTCCAGGCGCTGCCGTCGCGCCAGAGGATGCCGCCCGCCTCCTGCAGGCGGCCGTCCGGGTAGATGAGCTTGGAGCCGCTCATGCCGATGGAGGCGTCCGCGTCCATGAGCCGCACGAGAGCCCCCAGCCAATCCGGCTGCACCTGGGTATCATTGTTGAGGAAGAAGATGTATTCGCCGCGCGCAACCTTCGCTGCGTTGTTGCAGTTGCGCAGGAAGCGCTGGTTCGTCTCGGTGCGCGCCACGCGGATGTTCTTGACGAGCTCCTGGATGCGGGAAGTGTTGTCCGTGGAGCAGTCGTCCGCGATGATGACCTCGTAGGAGACGTCCGGAGTGTTGGCGAGGATGGAGCGCAGGCAGGCGTAGGTGTACTCAAACTGGTTGTACACCGGGATGATGATGGAGACCCGCGGCTTGGGCCAGGCGGGGAAGGAGAGCGGCGCGTATTCCTCAAGGGGCTTTTCCGCCTGCACGGCCTCGAGCTTGGGCGGCTCATGCCGCTGCGGGACGGCTTCCTGCTCGCCCGCGAAGGCGCTGTCCCCGTGCACGAGCCGGCCGCGGAAATTCGCGACGCGCCCGCGGTCCGCCTTGAGGCGGCGGGCCATGGCTACCGGGTGGCGCAGGAAACGGAAGGTGTAGCGCACGACCAGACGCCGGCGCGAACCCATGGGCAAAAGCGCCCCGCTGACCTTCTGCAGCCCGTGGGCCAGCTTCCATGCCTTGGAATTCTCGATGAGCGCGAGGCGGTATTCCTTCTGCTCGAGATCATTCACGCGGGCCTGGAGCCCAGCGCGCTGCGCCTCCAGCGCGGCGATGGATTCCTCGCGCTGGCCAATCTGCGCGCGTATGGAGGAAAGCTCCTCCTCGCGCTGGGCGATGACCTCCTCGCGCTGCGCGATAGTCTCGTCGCGCTGGGCGATGGCGCCGTCGCGCGAGCGCACCTCTTCGTCCAGGCTCTTTCCCCAGGCGGAGAGCTTTTCCACCTGCTCGTTGAGTCCGGAGATCAGGACGCTGTTTTCCGCGGCCTGCTTATCCAGCCCCTTGCCCCAGGCGGAGAGCTTTTCGACCTCGCCGCCGAGGCGGCGGATCTCCCGGTCGCGCTCGTTCAGCTGGGAACGGAGGACGCGCAGGGCGTCGATCTGAGCGGCGGAGGAGCCGCTGGCGCGGCTGTAGCCGGAGACCAGTTCGGAGAGCCGGGCGATCTCGCTGTTGAGGAGGTAAATCTCGTTGGCGTGTTTGGCCAGGCCGCGGAGCAGAGGAGCGCTGTCGGCGCCGGTAAAGCGGTCCCCGCTCTCCAGAAGGGTCAGGAGCGTATCCTTGTCCTCGAGGGAATCGGCCCTGTCCCGCAGGGCAAGGTATTCCGCGGCGCCGCCGAGGCGGTCGTCCATAGGGGTGGGGTGCGCCGCCGCCCAATCGCTTTTGCAGGCGGCAAAGAGCAGCTGATACGCCTCGCCCAGGGGCCGGCCGCGCAGATAAGCGGCGACCTCCCTTGGAAGCGATTCGTACACGCCCGCGAGCTCGCTCGTGCCGATCTCGATATACGTCGCGTCCTGCATGACGGGCGTGAAGCCGCACTGCACGAGCATATCCACCGCCTGCTCGTAGGCGAAGAGGTGGACGTGGGTGTTGTCGAGGATGCCGGTGTCCGTATAGGCGAAGCGGTTGCGCAAAAGATCGATGATCACGCCGTTGTAGGCCACGTTCGGCACGGAAACGAGCAGCCGCCCGTCCTCCTTGAGCAGGGGCAGGCACGCGCGAAGGACGGCCGAGGGCTCGGAGAGGTGCTCGAGCACGTCGGCAAAGAGGATATAATCGTACTCGTTTTCCGTAAACGCCCTGCGCCAGGAGAGGGTATCGATGTTCCCCAGCCAGCCGTCGGTTGCGAAGGCGAGGGCGCGCTGATAGCACTCCGGGTCGATCTCCACGATGGAGACGCGGCAGCCGCGTTTTTGCATCTCTCTCGTCATCACGCCGCTGGCCGGGCCGAATTCCAGCACCCGCGCGCCGGGCGCGATCTCCCGCAGGAGCTTGGCGTGGGACATCTCGCCCGAGGGATCGAGCTCCTTGACGTATTTATCGGCGTTCGTATTGCGATCCATGACGGCACCTCACTTTGCTTTCGGGCCGCGCTCGATGCAGGTGAGCGTGCCCTCCTGAAGGTACAAAAGCCCGGGAATGTCGAACTGGCGCGGGCGGATCGAGAAGACCCAGACGTCGTCGAGCCAGCACAGCTGCACATGGTCCTCCTGTACGCCGTTGGCGATGGCGACGGTGATGGTGTACTCTCCCTTGTTCAGCTGGGGGATGGTGAAGGAAAAGCGGTATTCGAATTCGCCCTGGCCGACGGGGAGATCCTTTTGCAGCGTGCAGCTGTTCATGCCGATGATCTCCGTGCCCAGGCGGTCGCGGATGGCCAAGCCGATCAGCGGCGCGTTCTGCCGGGAGAGGAAGCGGGCGTGGGCGGCGAAGACGACCTCCTGCCCGGGCTCGACGATCTCCAGCGGCTGGCCGGTGCGGGCGTCCGCGAACACGCAGGAATCGATCGCGGCCTCGCCCGTGCCCTTGGGCTTTACGGCGGCGTTGATGGGCAGAAGGCGTAGGCGCAGGCCTTCCTCGTCGGAGACGCTGTCCGGGTCTTCCGCGCTCTCGTCGAAGCCGAAATCCCCGCGCTGGCGGCTCTCCTCGATGGTTTTGTCGATGAGATACGCCCGGTACTGTTCGAGCCCCTGGTCCGGCGCGCCGTCGAAGCGCAGGCGGCCCTTCTCCAGCCAGATGACCCGCTTGCAGAAGCGCAGCACCGCGCCCGGGTCGTGCGTGACGAGGATGACGGTCTTGTCCTTCATGAGCTTTTCCATGGCGCGGTAGCACTTCTGCTGGAAGCGCATATCGCCCACGGAAAGGGCCTCGTCCACGATGAGGATATCCGGGTCGGAATAGATCTGCGTGGCGAAAGCCAGCCGCACGAACATGCCGCTGGAATAGGTCTTGACCGGCTGATAGATGAAATCTCCAATGTCGGCGAATTCCACGATGGCGGGCAGGCGCTTGTCCATCTCCTCGCGGGAGAAGCCCATGATGGTGCCGCTGAAGTAGATGTTCTCGATGCCGGTATAATCCTGGTTGAAGCCGGCGCCGAGCTCCAGGAGGGCGGAGATGCGCCCGTCCACGTCCACCTGGCCCTCGCTCGCGCTCAGGACGCCCACGACGATCTTGAGCAGCGTCGATTTGCCCGAGCCGTTCGTGCCGATGATGCCCACGCTCTCGCCTTTGCGGATGGAAAGGGAGATGTCGCGCAGGGCGTAGAAATCCTCGTGGTAGCTGCGCCGCAGGGGGCTCAGGGCCTCCTTGACGCGGTCGGTGGGGGATTTATAGAGCGGGTAGCACTTGGTGAGATGGCTGATCTCGATGGCGTTTTCCGGCTGCATTTTCCTCGCCCCCTTTAGTCAGATCAGGTCCGCGAAGTGCGGCCGGAGCCGGTTGTACACCAGCGCGCCCACGACGAACAGGAGCGCCGTCACGCCCCAGAAATAGACGGTCAGCCCCGGGTTCTGCCAGAAGGGGATGCCGTAGATGAAGCTTTGCCGGTAGCCGTTGGCCACGTAATACATGGGGTTGAGCTTGAACACGCGCAGGATGCCCGCGCCCATCTGGCTCGGATCCCAGAAGATGGGGGTGAGCCAGAAGAGGATGCTCATGAAGATCGAGACGAGCTGGGCGAAATCCTTGAAGAAAACGGAAATGGAGGAGACGAGCCAGGAGAGCCCCACCATCAGGCAAAGTTCCGAGAAGGAATAGTAGAGGGCCTGCAGCCACATCCATTCCGGCTTGTAGCCGTAGATCTCGAACATGAAGCAGGCGAAAAAAATGAAAAACACATGAATGTACGCCGCCGAGAGCACCTTCACCAGGGGAAGCGTGCTCGTGCGGAAGCGCATTTTTTTCACGAGATAGCCGTATTCGTACAGGCAGTTCGCGGAGGAGACCACGCCGTCGTTGAAGAAGATCCAAGGCACGTTCGCGGCCAGATACCAGAGGATGAACTCGATATCGTCCACCGGCGGGTTGCGGAAGCCCACCTGGAACACGAACCACATC
>CACZOT010000323.1 GCA_902782795.1 uncultured Eubacteriales bacterium
CGTGCACCCCGCCAGGGGCTCCGGCAGAGGGCTCTGCCCTCTGCACTCCCGCCAGGGGGCATGATTCCCCCTGGACCCCTCACTTGGGGGAAAAGAATACGAAACAGGCTCTGGTATCCTGTCGGAAGGATATCAGGGCCTTCGTTTATATTATTCCCCCAATAAGGGATTCTTAAGAGCCAATGGCCCTTAAGCGGGGTCCTGGGGCAGCGCCCCTGGCGTACTCCCCCCGGCGAATACCTCCCGCGACGCCGCCATATGCTTAAGCGAAGTGCAGACGAAAGCGGGGGAATGGGCATGATCCACATCCGGGTGGTCAAAGCGGGGGAGATCGCGGTCGCGGCGGCGCTGCTGGTGCTCTTGGCGGTGATCGGCGTCCTGATCGCGCAGGCGCTGGGCGGCGGCCAGGCGCTGGAGACGTCGGCGCCGGCTGGGGAAACGCCCCCGGGCTGGCAGGGCTCGGGCAGCGCCTGGACAGGCGCGGTGGAGGAGGCGCAGAGCGTCTTCTCCGCGGGCGTTTTGGGGGAAGGAGCCCTCTTCACGGCGGGGAACCTCCGCGCGGGCGGCGAGGCGCTCCCGCTCCGGGCCGAGGGCGAAGGGTTCGCCGCGCCGCCAAGGGTCCTGGTGTATCACACGCACACCTGCGAGTCCTATGAGCGCGAGCCGGGGCAGGATTACCTCGAGAGCGAGCCCTGGCGCACGGAGGACCAGCGCTACAGCGTGGCGCGCGTCGGCGAGGAGCTCTGCCTGGCCCTGCGGACCCTGGGCGTCGAGGCCGTCCACGATACCACCAACCACGAGCCGCCCGCGCTGAACACCGCCTACGCCCGCTCCCTGGAGACCCTGGCCGCCTACGAGGCCGCGGGCGAGCGGTTCGATCTTCTGGTGGATCTGCACCGCGACGCCTGGGTCGAGGGCGAAGGCGCGAACACTGTGGAGACCGCCGCAGGGCCCGCCGCGCGGGTCCTGTTCCTCATCGGGCAGGGCGAGGGCTTTTCCGTCAAGCCGGATACGGAGGCCAACGCCCGCTTCGCGCTGCTCTCCGCCGACCGCCTCAACGCCGGCCAGCCCGGCATCTGCCGCGGCGTCCTCGAAAAGAGCGGGCGCTATAACCAGCATATGGGCGGCACGGCCGTGCTCGTCGAGGTCGGCAACAACCGCAACACTCTCTCCGAGGCCCTGCGCGCCGTGCCCTGGCTCGCGCAGGCCCTGGCCGATTCGCTCCTGGCCGAGCCCGAGCCCGGCCCGATCCTACCCGTGAGCGCGGGCGGGTGAGCCGTCCTCCCGGGTTCCGCAGTACCACCGCGCGAACTCCTCCATGGCCTCGACGCGCCCGGGGCGGGGGAGCGCGCGCTCGGCGTCCGTCATCTCGGCGAGGGTCTTCCTGTGCCCATCCGGAATGAAGACGTACCACAGGTCGGACCACTTCTTCTCCGAATCACGCCCGGAGATCGTCCTGGCGAGGCGGCCGGGGTGGATGCCCGCGAAGAGGCGCAGCTCGCTCCCGTCGAAATACGCCAGGCTCTCCGCGAAGTGGCAGCGGCGGTCCTCCACGCCCTCCATGAGCTTGAGGATGCCCTCCACGCCCACCGTCTCCAGGGCGAAATTGACGAACGCCCGCGGAAAGCCGTTCAGCGCGTCGATCCAGAACCCCGCGTCCAGCGAGATGCAGGGCTTGCCCACCAGGGCGAACGCCTCGCGCGCTTTGCATTCGGAGATGTAGCGCACGTCGTCGCTGCGCGGTTCGCTCAGCTCGTGCTCGAAGACCTGCAGATCGACTCCGCGCAGAATGTGCCGCGCCGAGGCGATCTTTCCCCTGTTGTGCGTAACGAATACCAACTCCCGCTCCATATCGCGCTTCCTTTCCCATCCAAGGCGCCCGCCTTCCGCCGGGGCCGCAAAGCTCCGCTACGCGCCCGCGCGGACCTGCTCGCCCACCTCGGCCTCGGGAGAGACCTCGAGGCTGTCCGTGTATTCGACGCGCCCGACGCGGCAGCCCGGGCCGATCTCCACCTGCTGTCCGCGCACGATTTCGCAATCCGTATACTCGAGGTACGCGCGCGTCGCCTCGATGAGATTGGCCCGGAGGCGATGCCTGGAGCGGCCCGTAAAGCCGCTGAACAGCTCGGAGAGCATGCCGTTCTCGCCGCGGCGCACGCTGATCTCCTCGCAGCCGACCTCGTCCAGGCGGCATTCCCCGCCCAGGACGATCTGGATCTGCTCGGCGTTGACCAGCCCGTCCGTCTCGAAGGCGCCGCTGGTATGCAGTTCCTCACATTCCACGCCCTTCCCGGCCCGGAAGCTGCCGCCGACCCGGATCCTTCCTCCGCGCACCGCGCCGTCGACGCGCAGGCTCCCGGAGAAGCCGCCCTCCTCGGTCTGCAGATCGCCGCAGATCGTGCAGCCGCCGGAAACGCGCGCCTCGCGGGCCTCCGCGCTGCCCTGGATCTTCGCCGAGCCGGACACGCGCAGCACGTCCGCGCGCACGTCTCCCTCGGCCGAAAGCCCGCCGGAGACTTTCGCTTCCGTCTCCACCGTCATGTTTCCCTTCGTCCGGCAGGAGCCGGAGATGTGCGCCGAGGCGCAGGTCACCTCGCCCAGGATAGTGCCCGAGCCGGAGATGTGGATCTCACCGTATACGCCTGCCGTCACCGTGCCGGAACCGCTGATGTGGATATTCTGCTTTTCCATATTATTCGTCCCTTCCTGCGATGGTCCTCAGTGCCGCCATGATCTGCGGAATGTGGTCGTCCAAATGCGTCTGCCAGAAGCGCCCCTCGCCGCTGTCGAGGATGACCGCCGCCTTGGCCTCGCCTTCGAAGGCGATCAGGTGCAGGCGGTCCCGGTCCTCGCAGAGCAGCAGCTGCGTTCCCGCTTTGGTGAGGAAGCCCGCCTCGGAGCAGGCGTTGAGCTCCTCGAGCAGCTTGCGGGCGAGCTTCTCAGGCAGCCCCGCCGCCCGCCGCAGCCGCGCTGCCAGGAGCGCGCAGACCGCCTGGCCGCTGGAGAGCTCCTCTCCCCCCGAGATCGCCCGCTGCAGAGAGATCTCGAGGGCGGCGCTGGGAAAGGCCTCCATCTGCGCGGGCGTGTAGGCGCGCGCTTCCGCGCCGGGGTTGAGCAGCTCCTGCATGCGGTTGAGCGGGCATCTGTCGCGGTTTTCCTGGATGAAGCGGATGCGCTCCAGGACGCGCTCGCGCGGCAGGTACGTCTCCTGGCCTGTGGCCGCGCTCCTCTTGACGAACCAGGAATCCGGGATGAGACGCTCCCGTTTCCAGCGGTAGAGCTGCCCGTAGGAAATGCCCGTCACCGCCAGGAGCTCCTTTTTGGAGATCCACTTCGTCTCCCGTTTTTCGCTCATATCGATCCCCCTTCCTTACAACATGGATCCCTTGAAAATGGAGACGCGCTTGCGCTCCTCGCGGATGGCGGCGGCGGTCTCCGCGCGGCGCAGGCGGCTCTCCGTCGTTTCCCGGCTCTCCGGGAGGGCCGCTCTCTCGGGCTTCGCCCGCCTCGGGCGCGGCGGATCCACCCGTTCGATGATCATCCTCCAGCCGAACGCCTGCACGGTGATCTGCATCTCCATGCGCCTCCTGTACGAAACAATGTTTTGTTACGGTCACAGGATATCATAACATTGTTTCACTGTCAACCCCCATTTTTCCGGTTGACGAAATTTTTCTCCCGGCGGTATACTGTGGCCAGAGCAAAGGAGGAGGACGCACCATGGCGGATGTATCGATCCTGGCGGGGCTGGGGACGGAGGCGCGGGACGCGCGCAGTCTGGAGCTGGACAGGCTCAGCCCGGAGGAATTCGTGGCCCTGATGAACCGCTTCGACCGGGAGGCGGCGGAGGCGGTGGCGCAGGCGGCCCCGGCGATCGCGGCGGCCATCGCGGCCATCGCGGAGCGGATGGAGGCCGGCGGGCGGCTCTTCTACATCGGCGCGGGCACGAGCGGGCGGCTGGGGGTTCTGGACGCCTCGGAGTGTCCGCCGACGTTCGGTGTGGATTCGGAGCTGGTGCAGGGGATCATCGCCGGGGGAGACCGGGCCCTGCGCTACGCCATCGAAGGCGCGGAGGACGACGACACGGCCGCGGCGGCGGATCTCGCGGCGCGCGGTTTTTGCGCCGGGGACGCCCTGGTGGCGATCAGTGCCAGCGGCTGGGCTCCGTACTGCGCGGGCGGGCTGAGCCACGCGCGGGAGATCGGCGCGCTGGCCATCGCTATGGCCTGCAACCGGGGCGCGCGCATCTCGGCCTTCGCGGATATCGCCATCGAGGCGCCCACGGGCCCGGAGATGCTCTCCGGCTCCACGCGCCTCAAGGCGGGCACGGCCACGAAGATGATGCTAAACATGCTCTCCACGGGCGTGATGGTGCGCCTGGGCAAGGTCTACGGCAACCTGATGGTGGACGTGCGCGCCACGAACGTGAAGCTGCACGACCGCGCCAAGCGGATCGTCGCGGCGGCCGCGGGCTGCTCCGCCGACGAGGCCGCGGGCTGGCTGGACAGGGCCGGTTGGGACGTCAAGACCGCCGTCTGCATGGCCAAGACCGGCTGCTCCCGCGAGGAGGCCGCGCGGCGACTCTCCTCCGCGCACGGACGGCTGCGGGAAGCGCTGGGAGAGTAGCTGTTCCGGGGGAACACCAGAGGAAACGCCGGGGGCTCCGCCTCCTGGGCCTCCGGCAGAGGGCTCTGCCCTCTGCACTCCCGCCAGGGGAAATGATTCCCCCTGGACCCCTCAATTGGGGGAAAAGAATACGAAACAGGCTCTGATATCCTGTCGGAAGGATATCAGGGCCTGCGTTTATAATATTCCCCCCAATAAGGGATCCTTAAGGGCCAATGGCCCTTAAGCAGGGATGCAGGGGACGGAGTTCCCTGCCAGGGCGCGGGGCGGAGCCCCGCCGTAGCCCTCAACAGGGCAGAGCCATGCCATGACCCAAGCAGAGCGGAATCTCCGCCGTCCCCTTCGCGGTTGACAACTCCAAGCCTCGGGGGTATAATAAGGATAGTCGCCAAACAAGGGCGCTACGGCTTACCGCCGTAGCGTCTGTTTGCTTGTATAACAAAAAACCAGGAGGTCCTATGCCATGTCTGACGCAGACAACACTCGCGTCGTGCTCACGCCCGAAGGCAAACGAAAGCTGGAAGAAGAGCTGCTCGATCTCAAGACGAACAAGCGCGTGGAGATCGCCAACGAGATCAAAACCGCCCGCGGCTTTGGCGATCTGAGCGAAAATGCCGAATACGACGAAGCGAAAAACGCGCAGGCCCGCATGGAGAGCCGTGTGCGCCAGATCGAAGAGATGCTGCGCAACTGCATCGTGGTGGACGAGAGCGACCGCCCGGCGGACGCGGTGAGCGTAGGCCGCGCGGTGCGCGTGTACGACATGGAATACGAAGAGGAGGACGTATACACGGTGGTCGGCTCCACGGAGGCCGATCCCTCCCGCCTGTTCGTTTCCAGCGAATCGCCCATCGGCGCGGCGCTGATCGGCAAGCGCGTCGGCGATATCGCCGAGGTGCAGGCGCCCGGCGGCGTCATCAAGCTCGAGGTGAGGGAGATCCTCCCCGCGTAAGCGAAACCGTCTCCAAGGCGCAGGGCGGGTCTCGTCCTGCGCCGTTTTTCCCGATCACACCCGAAAGGATGGATGCCCCCATGGCTGACGAACGCATCACGGACGCCGCTCCCGCCGAGGAGCGCGAACTCTCCGAGCAGACCCGCATCCGCATGGACAAGCTCGCCGCTCTGACCGAGGCGGGGCAGAACCCCTACCGTATCACCACCTTTGATAAGACCCATTCCTCCGCCGAGGTGCTCTCCTCCTTTGAGAGCCTCGAGGGGCAGACGGTCTCCATCGCCGGGCGCATGACCTCGCGCCGCGTCATGGGCAAGGCCAGTTTCGCGCATCTGCAGGACCGCGACGGCGCCATCCAGGTCTATGTGCGCCGCGACGACGTGGGCGAGGAGGCCTACGCCGCCTTCAAGAGCGACGACGTGGGCGATATCCTCGGCGTCACCGGCTACGTCTTCAAGACCAAGACCGGCGAGGTCTCCGTGCACGCGCAGTCCGTCACGCTTTTGACCAAGTGCCTGCACCCCCTGCCGGAGAAGTTCCACGGCCTGCAGGATACCGATATCCGCTACCGCCAGCGCTACCTGGACCTGATCGTCAACCCGGACGTGAAGGAGACCTTCGTGCGCCGCAGCGAGATCCTGCGCGAGCTGCGTTCTTTCCTGGACGGCCGCGGCTTCCTCGAGGTGGACACGCCCATCCTCACGCCCTTCGAGATCGGCGCTTCCGCCCGCCCCTTCTACACCCACCACAATACCCTCGATATGGACATGGTCCTGCGCATCGAGACGGAGCTCTACCTCAAGCGCCTCATCGTCGGCGGCATGGAGCGCGTCTATGAGGTGGGCCGCATCTTCCGAAACGAGGGCATGGATACCAAGCACAACCCCGAGTTCACCACCATCGAGGTCTACCAGGCCTATACCGATTTCCGCGGCATGATGGAGCTGGTCGAATCCATGATGAAGACCGTGGCCCAGAAGGTCTGCGGTTCGCTCGTCGTGCCCTATCAGGGCCAGGAGATCGACCTGGGCCATTGGGAGAAGCTCACCATGGTCGAGGCCGTGAAGAAGTATTCCGGCGTCGATTTCGCCGATTGGAAGACCGACGAGGATGCCATCGCCTGCGCCAAGGCCCACAACGTCGACCTCCCCGAGGTGCCCACCAAGGGCGCCATCCTCGCCGAGTTCTTCGACGCCTTCGTGGAGGAGAAGCTCATCCAGCCCACCTTCATTTACGACTACCCGGTGGAGATCAGCCCCCTCGCCAAGCGCAAGCCGGATGACCCCGCCTTCACCGAGCGCTTCGAGTACTTCATCAACGCCACGGAGTTCGGCAACGCCTTCTCCGAGCTCAACGACCCCATCGACCAGCGCGGCCGCTTCGAGCGCCAGGTCGCCGAGCGCAAGGCGCTGGAGCCCAACTGCCGCGCCCAGGTGGACTACGACTATGTCAACGCCCTCGAGTACGGCACGCCACCCACCGGCGGCCTCGGCTTCGGCGTGGACCGCCTCGTGATGCTGCTGACCAATAGCGATTCCATCCGCGACGTGCTGCTGTTCCCCACGATGAAGCCTCTGGACTGACTTTGGCATTCGGAA
>CACZOT010000324.1 GCA_902782795.1 uncultured Eubacteriales bacterium
CCCAAGGGAGCGAAGGACTGCCCGGTGGCCGTTTGGATCCACGGCGGCGCGTTTCTGGGCGGAAACGCCAGCGAGAAGGAATTCGACGGCGCGGAATACTGCCGTCGGGGAGTGATCCTGGTATGCATCCAATACAGGCTGGGCATATTCGGGTTCCTCGCGCACCCCTGGCTGACCGGGGAGGCGGGCACCTCCGGAAACTACGGCATTCTGGACCAGATCGCCGCGCTGCGCTGGGTCCATGAAAACATCTCCGCCTTTGGCGGAGACCCGGAGGCCATCACCGTGTTCGGCCAGAGCGCCGGGGCCATGAGCGTGCAGACGCTGATCTCCTCCCCGCTGACCGGAGGCCTCATCAAGCGCGCGATCCTGCAAAGCGGCGGATCCTACGGCCGCGGCCTCCATCGGGACATCACCCTGGAGGAGCAGGAATCCTTCGGCCAAATGCTGACCGAAATCCTCCGGGTGAACAGCCTTCAGGAGCTGCGCGCCAAGACCGCGGGCGAGATCTTCGCCGCCTTCGGGCCGTTCATGGAGAAGGCCATGCCCGTCGCCAAGGGGCTGTTCCTGACGCCCACCATGGACGGGAAGGTCCTGACCAAGGGTTACTACGAGCTGATGGACGCGGGCGAGATCAAGGATATCCCCTATATGCTGGGCTGCACCAAGAACGATATCCTCGCCGAGGGCGGCATGAAGGTGGAGGAAACGCCGCTCTACCAGGGCTCTGTGGATTTCAGCAAGAAGCTGGCCTCCCTGGGCAGAAAGCCCGCCTATGTCTACAGCTTCCTGCGGGATCTGCCCGGCGACAGCCAGGGCGCGTGGCACTCCGCGGAGCTGTGGTATACGTTCGGCACGCTGCCGCGCTGCTGGAGGCCCTGGGAGGCGGGGGATTACGCCCTCTCCTGCCGGATGCTGGACTACTGGACCAACTTCATCAAGACCGGGGATCCCAACGGCGAGGGCCTGCCCGCGTGGCGTCCCTGCGGCGAGGCGGACCCCTTCGTGATGCGGCTGGACGTGTGACGGCGCGCAAAGGCAAGAGCAGAAAGGAGTTTTCGCATGCAGTATACATTCGATAACCGGAAGGCCGTCGTCGATACCGCGTCCGGCCTTGTGAAGGGCTATGAGCACAACGGGCTGAGCGTTTTCAAGGGCATCCCCTACGCGAAGGCGAGACGGTTCCACGCGCCCGAGCCCGTGGAAAAATGGGAAGGCGTTTTTGACGCGGGCAGCTACGGCTATGTCTGCCCGCTCCTCTCCAACGACCGGCCCAACGGGGAGCTCTACGTTCCCCACAGGTTCTGGCCCATGGACGAGGATTGCCTGAACCTGAACGTGTGGACGCCCGCGCCGGACGGTCAGAAGCGCCCGGTGCTGGTGTGGCTCCACGGCGGCGGATACGAGGCGGGTTCCTCCATCGAGCAGGTCGCCTACGACGGAGCGAACATGGCGCGCCTTGGCGACGTCGTGGTGGTCTCGGTCAACCACCGGCTGAATATCCTGGGGTATTTCGATCTTTCGGATTTCGGCGAGGAATACGCCAATTCCGGCAACGCGGGCACGGACGATATCATCGCCGCCCTGCGCTGGGTGCGCGAGAACATCGCGAAATTTGGCGGCGACCCCGCCAACGTGACGGTGTTCGGCCAGTCCGGAGGCGGCGGCAAGGTAACGACCCTGCTGCAGACTCCCGCGGCGGACGGCCTGTACGCCAAGGGCATCAACATGAGCGGCGTCATCGACCTGCTGGCCGACGAAACGGGCTCCGGCCGGGAGATGGTCGAGGCGCTGATGGCGGAATTGGGCCTTTCCTCCGTCAAGGATCTGGAGACGGTGGAGTTCCGCCTCCTGGCCCAGGCCTACCGCAAGCTCCGGCCTGAGTTCCAGAAGGCTGGGAAGTACGTGGGCTGCAAGCCCCAGCGCAACGCGTATTACGCGGGCGATCCCAACCAGGTGGGCTTCCGGAAGGAGACTGCCGGGGTGCCGCTGATGGTCGGCAGCGTGTTCAGCGAGTTCTTCTCGTTCTCGCCGTCGCCCTACGATAAATCCGCCATGTCCGAGGGGCAGCAGGAGGCGGCCATCCGCGCGTTCGTCGGCGACGAGGGCGCGGACGCGCTGATCCCGCTGTTCAAAAAAGCCTATCCCGAGCGGAATCTCATCGACCTGACGCGGCTGGATTACATCTTCCGCACCCCGGAGATCGAGTATATCGCCCGTCGCTCCGCGCTCAACGGGAGCACCTATTCTTACCTGTTCAACCTGGATCAGCCCATCAACGGCGCCACCACGCCCTGGCATTGCTGTGATATCCCGTACGTGTTCCACAATATCGATCTGGTGGAACACACCCACCGCCCGGACGGCGACAACCGCCTCGCGGAAAAGGTCCAGGAGCAGGTGTTCGCCAGCGTGATGGCCTTCGCCCGCACGGGCGATCCCGCCAACGACAGCCTCCCCGCATGGGAGCCCTGCAGCCCGGAGCGCGAGTCCACGATGGTCATCGGCGAGGATTCCCGCACGCGCGAAAACTTCGACCATGATCTGAACGCCGCCGTGCGCAAATACCTGGCCCCGGCCGTCGCCCGGCAAATGGCGCAGGGGAGAGCAAACATCCAGCATTAACGCCGCCTGCAACGCGAAAGAGCAGCCGCTTCTTTGGAAAGCGGCTGCTCTTTTTCGGGGGATCCTCAGGCGAGTTCGGAGGTAGGCACGGCGCGGGAGGCGCGTTCCTTCGGCTGCATCTGCCGGTTCCAGACGAGGCAGAGCGCGACTCCGGCGGCGGTGGCGATCACGTCCGTCACGGCACCTGCCCAGATAAGGCCGGTCAGACCGCCCAGGGCGTGCATCACATACAGCACGGGGATGAAGACGAGCCCCTTTTGCAGGAGCGCGGTGACCGTGGCGTAGCTGACCTTGCCCGTGCCCTGCAGATAGACCTGGCACATCTGGTAGACCGCACCGACGGCGCTCGTCGCCAGGCCCGCGATCACCATCTTTTCTCCGATCGCGACGACGGAGGGCGTGTTCAGGAACATGCCGACGAACTGCCTGCGGATCAGGATGAACAGGACGGACAGGACCGCGCTCACCAGCACGGCGGCAAAGCCGGTGCCCAGGACGACCTGCTTCAGCCTCCGCTGGTTCTTCTGGCCGAAGGCATAGCTCACGGCGGGCTGCACGCCCATGCACAGGCCCATCACCAGCATGCTCACCAGCATGCCCGCCTTTCCGGCGACGCTCTGCGCCGCGATGGCGTCGACGCCGTAGCGCACGAACAGCCGGTTGGAGAAGGTGCTGGAGAAGCTCATCAGCAGCGTGCTGGCCGCCATGGGCAGGCCCAGGCCGAGCACCTGCAGGGAAACGTCCCTTCGGAGGGTGAACTGTTTCGGGGTGAGAGAGATGCCTTTCTTTTTCGCCGCGATGACCAGCACGATGAACGAGACGACGTTTCCGATATCCGTGGCGATGGCCGCGCCGCGCACGCCCATATGCAGGCCGGAGATCATCAGGGGATCCAGGACGATGTTCAGGCAGGTGCCCAGCATGGCTCCCAGCACGGCTTCCTTGCTTCCGCCGTCGGAACGCAGCACGTTCCCCAGCGCGCCGCCCGCGATCATAAAGGGCGCGCCCAGCGAGAAGACGCGCAGGTATTCCGCAGTGTATCCGGCCAGTTCGCCGCTCGCGCCGAGCAGGTTCAGCAGGGGATTAGTGAAGACCCACACGGCCGCGAGGATGACCACGCCCAGGAAGAGCGCGGCGTACAGGGCAAACGTCGCGTACTGGGAGACCTTGCGCCCTTCGCCCCGGCCCAGCGCCATGCTGGAAGCGGTGCAGGCGCCAAAGCCCAGCAGCGTGTTGATGGCCGAGAACGCGGCGAACAGCGGCCCGGCTAGGGAAACGGCGGCCACCTGGAGGGAATCGCCCGTCCGGCCGAGGAAGAAGACGTCCGCCATGTTGTAGAGCACGTTCACCATCATCACCAGAATGACGGGCAGGCTCATGGAGAGCAGCAGCCGGCCGATGGAGCCTTCCTGAAGCATTTTCTCGTTTTTCATTTCGCGCGACCTCCTGTCAAAACAGTTCGGATTACGGCAACACTTGTTTTCTTTTTGCAATTCGATTATAATAAACCCGGCCTGGGAAAACAACCATCAATGTTCAGACAAGTGTTGGGATAATGCGATGAATACAAAAAACAATCAGCGCGCGAAAAACACGAACGAATCCATCGTGCGCGCCACCTTCGCCATCATGACGGAAACGAACAAGCCGGTGGACAAGATCACCGTGCGCGAGATCTGCGAGCGGGCGGGGATCAACCGCTCCACGTTCTACGCGCATTATATGGACGTGTTCGACGTGGTGGAAAAGGTCGAACGGACGATGGCGGAAAAACTGACCCGCAGCTTCCTCGGCAAGCTGGGGGAAGGGCACAGGCTGGACGCCTGCTATGTGGAGATGTTCCGCTTCATCCGGGAATACCAGGAGTTCTACCGCCTGTACTTCCGCTCGTTCCGCCGCTCGGAGGTCATCGGCGTGGCGTGGGATCTTCTCAAGGACCGGGTGGAACAGCTTTCCTACCAGTCCTTCGGCTTTCAAAGCCAGGAGGAAATGGCGTACCACGGGGAGTTTTTCGTCTTCGGTCTGACGGCCGTGCTGCGCCACTGGGTGGGGCGGGAGTGCCGGGAAACCCCGGAGGAGCTGATGGCCATTCTGAGGCGGCACTACCACCCGCCTGTGCAGCTGTTCCAGTGGGGCGAATGAGGCCCCGCTGGCGCTCCCAAATAAGGGGCGCTCTCCGGTAGGGAAGGAGAGCGCGCCGGAAACCAGTTCGTTGAAAAAGAGGGTTGGATATGGCATACACGCGCGCGATGGACCAGGATATGTGTTCGGGCCCGCTGTTAAAGAAGATCGTGCTGTTCTCCCTGCCGATCATGGCGATGAACCTTTTGCAGCTGCTGTTCAACGCGGCGGATATGGTGGTGGTCGGCCGCTATTCCGGCAGCGACGCGCTGGCCGCGGTGGGGGCCACCGGCGCGCTGATCAACCTGCTGATCAATCTCTTCATGGGCCTGTCGGTGGGGACGAGCGTCGTCGTCGCGCAGGATTACGGCGCGCGGGACGACGAGGGCATCGCCAAATCCGTCCACACCTCCATCGCCGTGAGCCTTGTCAGCGGCCTCTTTGTATGCGTCGTGGGGATCGCCTTCTGCGCGCCGATGCTGCGCCTGATGGGAACGCCGGAGAACATCATCGGCCTGTCCGATCTGTACATGCGGATCTATTTCATCGGCGTGCCCGCGAGCATGGTATACAACTTCGCCGCGGCGGTGCTGCGCGCTGTGGGGGACAGCCGGCACCCGATGTATTATCTGGTCATTACCGGCGCCATGAACGTGCTGATGAACCTCCTGTTCGTGATCGTCTTCGATATGAGCGTCGCCGGAGTGGCCCTCGCGACGGTCATCTCCCAGTACCTTTCCATGGGGCTGATCCTTCTGTTCCTGGTGCGCTCGCCGAACTCCATCCGGCTGGATTTCAGAAAACTGGGGATCGATCTGGCAAAGCTCAAGAGCGTCGTCCGCATCGGCCTTCCCGCGGGGCTGCAGAACACGCTGTTCTCTATTTCCAACGTGCTCATCCAATCCGCGATCAATTCCTTCGGCTCGGCGCTGGTGGCGGCCAATTCCGCCAGCGGCAACATCGAGGGGTTCCTAGGGACGACCATCAACGCCTATTACAACGCCGCCATCACCTTCACCGGCCAGAACATGGGCGCGAAAAAGTACAGCCGCATCGACAGGACGGCGAAGGTCTGCACGCTGCTGATCGTGATTACCTGGATCGTGCTGGGCAGCCTGATCGTGCTGTTCAGCGGGCCGATGCTGGGCATCTATACGAGCGACCCGCAGGTCATCGAGCTGGGCATGACGCGCACGCGGATCATGATGTGCGTATACGTCTCCTGCGCGATCATGAACGTGTATCCCGGCTTTACCCGAGGCATGGGCTATTCCATCCTGCCGATGATCTGCACGCTGGCGGGCGCGTGCCTGCTGCGCATGGTCTGGCTGTGGACGATATTCGCGCGCTTTCCGACCGTGCCGATCCTGTACGCCTGCTATCCCGTCACCTGGACGGTCAGCGGCATCGGCCAGCTCGCCAGCTTCTTCTACGCGAGGAAGAAGGTCCGCGCCCGGGGCGATATGGTGGAGGATACCTGAACAGGCCGCGGTTTCACAGAGCGAAAAAGGAGGAGACGCGCTTGCGCGTCTCCTCCTTTTTTGTTTCGGAACACGATCCTCAGGGCCGCTCGACGATGGGATAGACGTCGAACGGCTCGTCCGCGATATCCATGTAGGGGCGGTATTCGTGCCGGTCGTCGCCCCGCAGGCGCAGGGCGAGGCGAACGCCCTGGGGATGGTAGCGCTTTACGGGCGTGAACCATTCCTCCGGCCTCTCGGGGTCGAAGCGGACGGTCAGTGGGTTCGGCGCGCCGAGGGCGGCAAAGAGCAGCGGGCCCCACTCCACTGCGAAACGCTCCTTGCCGGGGATCTCCTCGCCGCCCGTGTAGCGCGTCACGCGGAAGCGGAAGGGGAATTCGAAGGAGAACTCGGCCCCGGCCTCGACGCCCTCGCGCGTTTCGTAGTAAGAGCGGCCGTCCGCCGCGGCCCAACGCGGAACGCGCCATTTCAGCGTGAAGGGCTTCTCCGCGCGCAGGATCCGGATCGTCACGCGGCCGCTTTCCGGAAGGCCGCTCTCCACCTCCAGAGCCACGCCGTTCGGGAGAGAAGCCGCGCTCGAGGCGAACAGATCCACGTACACGGCGTCCTCCGTCCAGCCATAGAGGAACTGCGGCAGCAGCCCCGCCAGGCGCGCGCCCAGCGCGGAGCAGCAGGTGGCGCGGTCGAGATAGCGGGAATCCTTGCCGCGCTCGAGGAAATTCAGGTAATGGTAGCCGCGGTCCTCCACCTGCGCGGCAAAGAGGACGTTATAGAGGGAATTCTCCATTTCGTCGACAAAGTGGGCGTTGCCTGGCTCCAAGCGGTGCATGCGCTGGTTGAGCAGCACCCAGAAGTTGGTGGAGCACAGCTCGTTGTAATTGTGCTTGGGGCTGAGCCAGTTGCAGCCCGGCCAGTATTGGTCGAACTCGCACATATTGATCCCGCCGCCCACGTGCTGCCACTTGTCCTCGTACATGCCCAGGGCTGAGCGCACCGCGCGCAGGTAGATCTCCAGGCCCGTGGCGCGGTAGAGATCCAGATAACCCTCCAGGGCGGTCAGCAGCGTGGAATGGGGATGGTTGCCGGGGTGGTCGTAAATGGCGCGATGATCCCCGGCGATGAGCTGCTCCAGCCACCAGGTCTCCTGGTAATGATCGACGGCGACTTGCAGGTCCTCCGCCTTTCCGCAGGGGGCGTCGTACATGCGCGTGTTGGCGAGGATGCCCTGAAACCCCAGGTTCATGTCCTTGACGAAGGGGAGTACCGCGCTGCGGTTGAAGAAATCCGCCATGTCCCGCGCCAGGGAAAAGGCGCGCTCCTCTCCCGCGCAGCCCGCGTCCAGGAGGCCGAAGGTGATCCAGGCGCGGGTGTAGTTGGGGTATTCGCGCGTGGCGAACTCCTCCCTGGGGATGGGGATGAGGAAGCCGTCTTCGTCGCGGCATTCCTCCATCTCCCGCAGGAGAAGGCGCGTCGTGGCGCGCAGCTCCGCGTCCTCCCGCCAGAGCAGCGTCGTCCCCGCGCCCATGAGGAACTCTCCCGCGGTCTGCCCCTTGAGATTGTTCTCGAAGTGCCCCTCCCCAAAGGC
>CACZOT010000325.1 GCA_902782795.1 uncultured Eubacteriales bacterium
CCCTGGAGCTGGCCGCGCAGGGCCTGGAGCTCGTGCTCGCGCAGCCCGGCGGCGGAACGGTTCTTCTTGAGCTCGGAGATGACCTGCTCGCTCTCGCGCTGCGCCTTGACGACGATCTTGCGAGCGTCCTCACGGGCCTTGCGGAGCATCTCTTCACGCTTGCCCTCGACCTCGCGAGCCACGCGCTCGGCCTCCTTCTGGAGGCGCTGCGTCTCGATATGGGCCTGCTCGGCCAGAGCGCGCTCCTTCTCGGCGATCTTGCGGTGGTATTCGGCGTTGGCGATGACGTCCTCGAAGCGCACCTGGTCGCTGGAGAGGCGCTGGGCGGCGTCGTCGATGATGGCCTGCGGCAGGCCCAGCTTCCGGGAGATCTCGAAAGCGTTGGATTTGCCGGGGATGCCGATGGAGAGCTTGTAGGTGGGGCGCAGGGTCTCCACGTCGAACTCCACCGAGGCGTTCTCCACGCCGGGGTGGGAGAGGGCGTAGGCCTTGAGCTCGGAATAGTGCGTGGTGGCCATGGTGGTCACGCCGCGCTTTAAGAGCGATTCCAGAATGGACATGGCCAGCGCCGCGCCCTCGGTCGGGTCCGTGCCCGCTCCGAGCTCGTCGAAGAGCACGAGCGAGCGCTCGGTCACGTTGGTCAGGATGCCGACGATGTTCGTCATGTGGGAGGAGAAGGTGGACAGCGACTGCTCGATGGACTGCTCGTCACCGATATCCGCGAAGACCTCGTCGAATACCGCCACCTCGGAGCCGTAATTGGCGGGAATCTGCAGGCCGGACTGCGCCATGAGCGAGAGCAGGCCCACCGTCTTGAGCGTGACGGTCTTGCCGCCCGTGTTCGGGCCGGTGACGACCAGCGTGGAGAACTCCCCGCCGATCCAGATATTCGAGGGGACGACCTTCTCCGGGTCGATGAGCGGGTGGCGCGCCTTGATGAGGTTCACGCGCCCGTCGGCGTTGAGCTTAGGCTCCACGGCACGCATCTCCCGGCCCAGGAGGGCTTTGGCGAAGATGCAATCCAGCTCGGCCATGATCTCGAGGTTGGCGCGGTAGCGCTCCGTGTCCGGGGCGATGCGCGCGGAGAAGGCGCGGAGGATCCGCTCGATCTCCTGCTTTTCCTTCGCTTCCCACTGCTTCAGGTCGTTGCCGGCCTCCACGACGGCCATGGGCTCGATGAACAGGGTCGAGCCGGAGCCGGATTGGTCGTGAATGAGGCCGGGCACGAACTGGCGGCATTCGCTCTTGACGGGGATCACGTACCGCCCGTTGCGCATGGTGATGACGTTGTCGGTGAGGTATTTGGCGAACGACTGGCTGCGCACGAGGGAATTGAGCTTGTCGCGCATGCGGTCGTTGATGGTGCGGATATGGCGGCGGATGGAATAGAGCTCGCTCGAGGCGTGGTCGGAGATCTCGTCCTCGGAGAGGATGGCGTTGAAGATCTCCTCCTCCAGCTCTCGGTTGGAGGAGAGCTCGGAGCCGAGCTGGGTGATGTTGGGCGTGTCCTCCCGGTCCGTGACCAGGGCGCGGCGCAGAGACCGCGCCGCCCGCAGGGATTCGGCCACGTCCAGGAGCGCCTTGGGGCTCAGCGCAGAGCCGACCTCCGCGAGCTTCAGGTAGGCGCGCACGTCGCCAAAGTAGGGCATGGGGTTGCCGCCCTGGTAGGAGATGACGGTGTTCGCCTCCTCCGTAAGGGCCTGCATGCGCCGGACTTCTTCCAGATCGCCCGAGGGGACGAGCGCGAGGCACATCTCCCGGCCCGGGTCGGTCACAGCCATGGCGGCGAGCTTTTCGCGGATCTTCGTATATTCGAGAACGCGGAGGTTTCTGTCCTGCATGGTTCGTCTCTCCTGCAATCGAGTTTTGCCCGGCGCGGGGCCGGGCTCAGGTGCCTTGGTATGCAAATGTGGGGCGGGGGTCTACTTTCCGCCGCGGGCGATATTCTCCAGCTGCTGCTTGAGCTCGGCGTTTTCCTGGCGCAGCCGGGCGACTTCGTCGCGCGCCTTGACCATATCGTCCGCCACGTTCATGGCAGTGAGCACGGCCACCTGCGCGGCGGGCAGGCGGGTGGCGAGGGTGAGATCGCCGATCATGCGGTCCACATATTTCGCGACGCGCTGCACGTGCGCCTCGGGGTCGTAGCTGGAAAGGGTGTAATCGTGCCCGGCGATGCGTACGGTCGTGCGGATTTTTTCCATAATCAATTCTCCGATCGGTCTAAAATTCAGGACTTCCCCTTATACCCTCCAGTATAGCACCAAACGCCTCCTTTTACAAGGAAGACATTGTGGCCCGGGAGCGAATTTTCAAAGCCCCTTTGCGCTTTTGGAGCGATGGGCGTATAATGGGCGCGGAAAAAGCCCCGTATGGGGGAAAGAGGGCCTGCCAAGTGGATACGAACCGTCATCTGGTCGTCCTGTCGGCCGACGCCATGGTGGACGCCGATCTCGAATACGCCAAGACCCTGCCGAACTTCAAGCGCCTGCTGGAGGGAGGCGCGCGTGTCGAACACGTGCGGTCGATCTATCCTTCCGTGACATATCCGGCCCACGTGACCATGTCCACGGGCTGCTTCCCGGAGAAGACCGGCGTCTGGGCCAACGAAAAGCTCCAGCCCGGCGCGCTGCATCCCGAATGGCTCTGGTTCCACGACGTCGTGCGCTGCCCGGACATCTTCGACGCCGCCA
>CACZOT010000326.1 GCA_902782795.1 uncultured Eubacteriales bacterium
CAACCTTTCTTTTGCCAGGCAATCAGCCAGCCTTTGAGGAAGGCGTCCGTGAGGTAAGAGCTGTCGGAATAGAGCGTGACGCGGCAGGGCTCGCGTAAAGCGCGCAGGGCCTGGATCGCGGCCATGAGCTCCATGCGGTTGTTGGTAGTTTCCGGCTCAAATCCGCTCATTTCCCGGCGGAACGATCCGTAGAGCAGCACGCTCCCCCAGCCGCCCGGTCCTGGGTTTCCGGAGCAGGCTCCATCGGTATAGATGATGACGTCCTTCATTTCTCAGGCGAGCTCCCCCGCTTTTTTTGCCGCCTCGATCACTGCGTTGATGACAGCGCCGCGCATGCCGTCGTTCTCCAGAGAACGCACGGCGGCGATGGTCGTGCCGCCCGGTGAGCAGACCATGTCCTTGAGAGCGCCGGGATGCAGGCCGCTCTCAAGCACCATTTTCGCGGAGCCGAGAAGCGTCTGCGCGGCCAACTCCTGGGCCTGCGCGCGCGGAAGACCCGCCGCCACACCGCCGTCGGCCATGGCCTCTATGAACATGTAGGCGTACGCGGGGCCGCTGCCGGAAACGCCGACCACGGCGTCGATCTGCTTCTCTTCCACCCAGACGAGCCGACCGACGGCGGAGAAATACTCCTCGGCGCGCGTCTTCTCTTCATCGGTGAAGGTGCATTCGCGGCTGAAAGCGGTCATGCCCGCGCCAACGAGCGCCGGTGTATTCGGCATCACGCGCAGGATGCGCGTGGACGGATCCAGAAGTGCTGTGAGCTTGGCAGCGGTCCACCCCGCGGCGATGGAGATCAGCGCCTTCCCGGCCAGATCCTCCCGCAGACCGGAGAGCACTTTAGAGACCGCATTCGGTTTTACCGCGAGCAGAATCATATCACAGCGGGCGACCATTTCCTCGCAACTGGAGAAAGCCCGCACGCCCAGTTCTTCGGCGAGTTTTCCGGACTTTTCCCGGGAAATATCATACAAACAGACTTCGTTCTGTTTTAATACTTTTGAACGCAGGATCCCCCTGCAGATCGCGCCGCCCATAGCGCCGGTGCCGATAAAGCCAAGCATCGTAACTCTTCCCCTTTCGCGTCAAGCGTCTTCCAAAATCTTGCGAAGTTTTTCCAGGATCCGCCGTTCCATGCGCGAGACTGTCATCTGCGAAACGCCGAGGACCTTCGCGGTCTCGCGCTGATTGCGGTTTTCATAAAAACGCAGGCGCACGCACATCCGCTCGGTCTCATCGAGCCGGGATATCGCGGTGCGCATCGCCTCGCGGGTTTCGAAGTCCTCGAACCCCTGCTCGTCCTGCCCGAGGAGGTCGGCCAGCGAGCCGCTCTCCTCGTCGGAGGGTTCCGCGTCCAGCGAAGCCACCGCACGGCTGTTGGCGATGGCGATCGCCTCGACGACGGACTCCAACGGCAGCCTCGCGCGTGCCGCGATCTCGTCGAGCGTCGGCGAGCGAAGGAACTCCT
Source organism: uncultured Eubacteriales bacterium (assembly GCA_902782795.1). GTDB lineage: Bacteria > Bacillota > Clostridia > Christensenellales > Aristaeellaceae > UBA1224. The sequence continues at coordinate 1,469 of CACZOT010000326.1, forward strand.
GCTCCAGGATCGCGCGCGTTTCTTCAATTTCACGCAGCAGCGCCGCGCCGCTTCTGGGCGTACGGATCAGCCGTGCGCGGTCTCGAAAGAAATTCTTCACTTCGCCGGCCATCGTCGGCAAGGCGAAGGTGATAAAGCGAATTCCTCGCGTTGGGTCGAAGCGATCGATCGCCTTGATCAATGCCAGTGAGGCCACCTGGTAGAGCTCTTCATACTCTACTCCCTTGCCGGAAAAGCGACGCGCAACCATCGCCGGATAGCGCATAAACGCCTCCGCCGCGCGATTTCTGTCCTCTATGGAGCGGGACTGCCAATATGCCGACAGCAGGCGCTCTTCTTCCGGGAAACGCTCACCCATGACGACACCGCGTTCAGACGTCGCAGCGCGAGAAGAGCTCGATGGCGCGCACCGTGCCGCGCTCCTCACGGATACGGACCTCGTCCGCCATGGTCTCGAGGATGCAGCGGACGACGGTGAGCTCCTCCTCGTCGAAGGAGGCTCCCGGCGCGGAGCCGATCTCCGGGACGCCGGTCAGCGCGATCGCCAGACCGTCCGCCAGACGCGTGAAGCGCAGCTCGATCTCGCTGATGCCACACACCTGCAGAAGGCAGGTGAGCGCCTCCTCGACGGCCATTTTCATTTCATCGAGCTTGTCCGCGGACATGCCCGCGCGCGCCAAGACCGCCGCGGCCGTCAGGCGCGCGACGAGCATCATGGAGCGGTCCGCGGGGATGCGCAGCGTCACCGCGGCGCCGAGTGCGAGCGTTCTCCCTTCCATGCCTCGCCCTCCGTCAGGCCTTCTGCTCGAAGGGGACACGGTTGGAGCCATCCATCCAGAGGCGCTCGATGTTATAGACCTCGCGCTCCTCAAAGTGGAAGATATGCACGATGACCGAGGAGTAGTCCAGCACGATCCACCGCGCATCGGAATATCCGTCGCGGCGGCGCACCTCAAGGCCTTCCTCGGCAAGCCTCTCCTCGAGATCCTCCGCCATGGCGCGCACCTGCAGAACGTTGCGGGCGCTGGCGATGACGAAATAATCGGTGATGGAGGTGAGATGGTTCACGTCCAGAACGGCGATGTCCTCGCCTTTTTTCGAATCGAGGATCTCGGCGATCTCCAGGGCAAGCTCTCTGGGCTTCTTCATTTGGTACCTTCCCCCTTCTTGTGATCAAGTTCGGCAAGCATTGCCGCGGTGTTCGGGTTGAGCGGCAGCGAACGCGCCGCCACGTGTTTCTGCGTCTCCCGGGCGCTCTGGCAAACGGCCTCGTCCAGGCCTTTGCGCGCCAGGCGACGGATCTTCTCGATGCCGGGATAGGGCTTGCGATACGGCTCGATGGCGTC
>CACZOT010000327.1 GCA_902782795.1 uncultured Eubacteriales bacterium
AGCAGATCAGATCGCGCACCACGGCCGCAACGGAGTTCGACGCGGCGGCGTCCGCTCCCATGTGGCCCATGATGGCCGTATAGGAGGTGAAGCCCAAGCCCCAGAAAAGCGAGCCGCCCATCAGCGGCAGGCACTGGCGGCGGAAGTCCGCGCCGAGCTCCTTCTGCCGCTGGAAGAAGCGGTTCCAGGCAGGGCGCACGTAGTTCGGCCGGGCCGTGACCGCCAGGCACAGGCCCAGCTCGAGCAGGCGAGAAAGCGTCGTGGCCAGGGCGGCTCCGCGCGCATGCATGCGCGGCGTGCCCAGCAGTCCGAAGATGAACACCGCGTTCAGGGCGATGTTCGCCACCACCGCCGAAGAACTGATCCAGGCGCTGGGGGAGACGTGGTCCGTGACCTTCATGGCCGTCAGGTAGCACTCGGTCACCCCCGTGATCAGGTAGGACCAGCCAGCGATGCGCAGGTACTCCGCGCCGATGGAGATGATGGGCTCGTCGTGGGAGAAGATGCGCATCAGCGCCCCGGGGACGATCTCGCAGGCGGCGAAAAACAGGAGCGACACCAGCGCCGAGAAGCGCAGCATGCGGTTGAAGAGATCCTCCACGGTGCGCCTGTCGCCCGTGCCCCAGTACTGCGCGCCGAGGATGGCTCCCGCCCCGGTGATGGCCCCGAGGAACATGTTCTGCACGAACTGCACCTGCGTGGCCAGGGAGACGGCGGTCATCGCGTCCTGGGCGACCTGCCCGAGCATCAGGGCGTCGCCCGCTGCCACAGCGGCGAGCATCAGGCTCTGGAAGGCGATGGGCAGGGCGAGCTTGCCCAGGCGGCTGGTGAAGGCTTTGTTGTCGATGGACATGGGGGAACCCTCCTCCGTGTGAAAAGCCGATATCGCGGCGCGAACGGCGCCAAAACCTGTTATACCAGAAAACCCGCCGCCCTTCAAGAGACGGCGCGTCAAGAATTCTTACATATTATTACCCTGTTGACGGAATCAGAGGAAAATGTTAGAATGATTTGAAAAAAACGTGGCTATAAACCAGTAAAGGGCTGCTAATTCCTGTATGAAACGGAAGATCCGCTGGGCGCTGCTCCTCATCGACGCGCTCGTCTACGCCGCCACCGCGCTGTTCATTCTCGTATTGTACCCTAGCCATATCGACAAGCTCACGCCGCAGCTGGCCGCCGCGCATATGTGCGCGGGCCTTGTGTATCTGCTGGCCGCGCGCTTCGCCGCGAAGATCTACGAGCGCATCTGGCGCTACGCCGGCCCTTCGGAGTACATCCGCCTGTTCCTTTCGGACGCCGCGGCCTGCCTGGCGTTCCTGCTCGGCAGGCGCCTGTTCCCGCACAGCATCACCTTCGTGCGGACGATCGCGCTGTTCATGTCCAATCTTCTGGGCTGTTTGGCCATCCGCCACGCCTACCAGTGGGCCTATCAGCACCGCACGAGCCGCTCCCTTCCCGCGCGGGCGGCCCTGGCGGGGCTGCGCTGGCTCACGGGCGTGTCCTTCCCGGCCGAGGCGGAGAGCGGCAACCGCATCCGCGTGGCCATCATCGGCGCGGGCAGCGTGGGCGCGATGCTGGCGGACGAGCTGCTCCTCAACCCCAAGGCCACCTACGAGCCCGTTTGCTTCGTGGATATCGACGAGGGCAAGATCGGCCGCGAGATCGCCGGGCTGCCCGTGCTGGCGGGGAAGAAGGGGCTGACAGACCGCCTGCGCGGCCTGCGGATCCAGGAGGTCGTCTTCGCGCTGTCCAATCTCGATTCCGACCGGCGCAAGGAGCTTTATTCCGTCTACCAGAAGATGGGCTACAAGATCAAAGCATATGATTATCCCGTCCTCAATACCGACGAGGGCGGCCGCCGCCATATCCACGATTTCGCCGTGGAGGACCTGCTCTTCCGCTCCGCGAGCCAGTTCCTTTCCGAGGAGACCATGGCCTGGTACCGCGGCAAGAGCGTGCTCATCACGGGAGGCGGCGGCTCCATCGGCTCGGAGCTGGCGCGCCAGATCGCCCGGTGCGAGCCCAAACGCCTGGTCCTTCTGGACAATTACGAAAATGGAGCGTATGATATCCAACAGGAGCTGCGCAGCCGCTACGGAAACAGGCTCAACCTGCGCATCGAGATCGCCAACGTGTGCGACAAGGCCGAGATCGAGAAGATCTTCTCGGACCACACGCCCGATATCGTCCTGCACGCCGCGGCCCACAAGCACGTGCCGCTCATGGAGCGCAACGTCTGCGAGGCGGTTGAGAACAACGTCTTCGGCACGCTCACGGTGGTCGAGGCGTGCGAGAAGTACGGCGTCGGCCGCTTCATCATGATTTCGACCGACAAGGCCGTCAACCCCACCAACGTCATGGGCGCGACCAAGCGCATGTGCGAGATGATCGTCCAGAGCCGCGCGGGCGGGAAGACCTCCTTCTCCGCGACGCGCTTCGGCAACGTGCTGGGCTCCAACGGCTCGGTGATCCCGCTGTTCCAGCGGCAGATCGCCAACGGCGGTCCCGTCACCATTACGGACAAGCGCATCATCCGCTATTTCATGACCATCCCCGAGGCCAGCCAGCTGGTGATGACCAGCGGCGCCATGGCGAAAAACGGCGAATTGTA
>CACZOT010000328.1 GCA_902782795.1 uncultured Eubacteriales bacterium
CGGAGGTCGTGGAGGAGGTCGTCGGGAGCGCGGTAGTCAAGTTCCACGCCAGCTACCCGGACGTGCCCGTCAGCGTGGCCCGTCCCTCGCGGATCCTCCTGGCGCCCATGGACGCCACGCTCATCGTCCAGGTGCTCATCAACCTGCTGGAAAACGCCGTTTTGCACGGCGGCGCCGCGCACATCCAGACGCGCATCTCCCTGGAGGGGGACCGCGTCTCCATCGCCGTGGAGGACGACGGCCGCGGCATCGCCCCCGCGCTTCTGCCCCATGTGTTCGAGGCGGGCTTCACCACCCGCGGGGACGCGGACGGCCGCCGCAGCATGGGCATCGGGCTGAGCGTCTGCCGGACCATCGTGCGCGCCCACGGGGGCGAGATCACCGCGAGCAATCTGCCGGGCGGCGGTGGCTGTCTGCGGTTCTGGCTGCCCGGCGAGAAGGAGGACGAGATCGATGAAGAACCCATCTGAAGTGCCCATCAAGCTGCTCGTGGTCGAGGACGACCCGGGCATCTGCAAATTCCTCAAGACCACTCTCACGGCAAACGGCTGCGACGTGCTCACCACGGATTGCGGCGCCAAGGCCCTGGAGATGATGTCCTCCCACTGCCCGGACTGCGTGCTGCTGGATCTGGGGCTTCCGGACATGGACGGCAACCGCGTCATCGAAAGCGTGCGCTCCTGGACGAAGACGCCCATCATCGTCATCTCCGCCCGCAGCATGGAGGAGGACAAGGCCCTGGCGCTGGATCTGGGCGCGGACGATTATCTCATCAAGCCCTTCGGGACCATCGAGCTCATGGCCCGCATCCGTACCGCCCTGCGCCACACCCGCACCGCCCTCGAGAACGATTCCATCGCCCTGAACGGGTTTTACCGCGTGGGCGGCCTCACCATCGATTTCCGCAAGCGGCGCGTCTTCCGCGGCGAGGAGGACATGAACCTCACCCCCAACGAGTTCAAGATCATCGCCCTGCTCGCCGAGCACGCGGGCCAGGTCGTCACCTACAAAACCATGCTGCGCGAACTCTGGGGGCCCTACGCCAGCCGGGACAACAAGATCCTGCGCGTGCACATGGCCAACATCCGCCGCAAGCTGGAGCCGGACCCCAACACCCCCGTGGTCCTCTTCACGGAGCCGGGGGTCGGCTACCGCATGGCCGAGGAGGAGCAGCCCGCCCCCGGCGCGCGCTGAGCCGCCGGCGGGAGCGAACCTCCGCTCACAGCGCGGACAGGCCCGTCCCCGGAGTGCGCCGAGCGGGCCGTCCTTGACGCGGCGGCGGCGGCGTCTTATAATGAAACAGATCCTTTCCTGCCCACAGGGAACCCCTTTCCCTGCGGGCGGTTTTTCGGGAGGCGGGAGAAATGACGGAAACGCAAGTGAAAACGCCCTTTGGCAAGCTCTTTGGCGGGATGAAGATGACCTGGCCGCGCGTGCTCCTCTTCGCTGTGGCGACGGCGGTCCTGACCGCGCTCGTTCTCGTCGTCCCGTTCTTCAAGGGCACTTCCTTCCATATGATAGGCGTGACGCTCGAGGCATGGATCCTCTTTGCCGTCTTCGTCATGGCGAACTGCGCCTCTCCCCTGGATTCCGCCCTGAAGACGTTCGTGTTTTTCCTGGTCAGCCAGCCGCTGATCTACCTGTTCCAGGTGCCCTTCTCCTGGATGGGCTGGGGGCTGTTCCGCTTCTACCGCTACTGGTTCATCCTCACATTGTGCACTTTCCCCGCGGCGTTCGTGGGCTGGTATATCACCAAGCGCAGCTGGCTGAGCGTCCTCATCTTCGCGCCGGTCATCGTCGCCCTGGCCTGGTGGGGCTTTGGCTATCTCCGCGAGGCGGCCTTCGCCTTCCCCACGCATCTGCTGGCCGGGCTCTTCTGCTTTGGGCAGATCGCTCTGTACATCCTGGCCTTCTTCCCCGGCTGGAAGCGCAAGGCGGTGGGCGCTGTCCTCGCCCTGGCGACGGTCGCCGTGCTCGCCGTGGTTTTGCCGCAGATGTCTTTCGGCGTGTATGACGATCTCCCCGGCGAGCCCTCCTTCAGCGCGGACGCCGCGGTCTCTCTCGAGGATCCCTCCTTTGCCGAATTCGAGCTGATCGACCCCGCTACGGGCCGCTTCCACGCCCAGGCAACCCGCACCGGCTCCACCGTGCTGACCATCGCCGACGGCGGCGTGGAGACACGCTACACCTTCGAGGTCTACTATGACGACGCCGTGCCCAACATCCGCGTGAAGCCCCTGGAATGACGCGCAGAGGCATCCGCCACCCGTTCGCCTTCGACAGAAAAACCCGTTTGGGAAAGGAGCCGTCTTCCTATGCGCATCTCCAAGAAGGACGCCCTGATGTGGTTCCGGTTCTTCGCCATGCTCCCCGAGGACGAGGAGCTCTCCGTGCGCCAGCAGGAGATCGTCCTGGCGACCCTCAGCCAGATCGAGACCGCCGTCGAGGCCCGCCGCGCGCCGCTCCTCGCCGCCATTCCCGGCCTTCGCTCGCTGGACGGTCGCACCCTTTTCGTCGGCCCGGAGGAGAAATTTCCCCGCGGCTGCCGGTCCTGCCTCACGGGCACGGGCCTGAGCGCCATCCGCAAGACGAACAAATGCAACATCGCCTGCCCCTTCTGCTACAACTTCGGCGAGCTCGACTGCCAGCCGCCCATCGGCGAGGGCATGTGGGAGATCGGCGGCACGAAGTTCTACGAGCGCGATCTGGACCTGCTCCTGCGCGTGCACAAAAAGCCCAGCGGCGTGGCCTATGTCTACCTCGAGCCGTTCATGGAGATCGAGGAGTATTACCCCGTCATCCGCCGTTTCCACCAGGCGGGCGTGCACCAGCACATGTACACCAACGGCACCCTCGCCACGGAGGAGAACCTGCGTGCCCTCGCCGAGGCCGGCCTGGACGAGCTGCGCTTCAACCTCGGGGCGACGAACGCCTCCGACCGCGTCATCGGGGCCATCGCCACAGCGCGGCGCTTTCTGCCCTTCGTGGGGATCGAAACGCCCATGACGCCCCAGTTCTTCCGCCAGTTCCACGAAAAGAAGGACGCCATCCTCGCCACCGGGATCGATTTCATCAACTGCGCCGAGCTCCACCTCAACGCAAACAACATCGGC